>NZ_JBVCWP010000444.1:0-1578 GCF_057460485.1 Boseongicola sp. | reverse complement strand
GTCGACTTCAAGGTGATGGTCGAAAATGCCACCCGGGCAGGGCGGATGCGCATGTATCTGACCGCGATCGGCGGCGAATACGGCCCCCCCCGTTCGGTCGAAATTTCGGTCACACGGCTGCAGGCGGCCGGTCATGGAGCTATGCCCAAAAGTTGGTGACGGCGTGATCAGGCGGCTTGGCTAAGTTGTTTGATCCCGTCCTTGAATGCAATCCCCTCGATGATCTCGGGCATGCGGTTGGCTCCGTCGAGTTTGCGCCACTTCGTCTGGGCTGACATCATCAGTTTGAACGCCATGGCAAGGCCGGTTTTGCGGCTGAGGCAACCCTTGGTTTTGCCTGTGCGATGTCGGACGGTGGCGAAGGTGCTTTCAATTGGGTTCGTCGTTCTGACGTGTTTCCAATGCTCGGCTGGGAAGTCATAGAATGCCAGGAGAACGTCGCGGTCTTTGGTTAGTTTCCCCACGGCTTTGTCGTATTTCACGCCGTAGGTTGTGACGAAGAAGTCGAAGGCCGCCTCGGCATCCACGCGGGTTTCGGCCTGCCAAATATCGTGCAGATGACCTTTGGCTTTGGCCTGAACGGACTTGGGCATCGCGTTCAACACATTGCCGGTTTTGTGGAACCAACACCGTTGTTCTTTGGTCGCGCCATAGACCTCACGCAGTGCGTTCCAAAACCCCAGAGCACCGTCCCCAATGGCAAGGTCAGGGGCATGGGTAAGGCCACGCCGCTGCAAATCGAGCAGCAGCTCTCGCCAACTCTGGGTGCTTTCGCGGTAACCGTCAGCGAGGCCGATGATCTCTTTACGACCCCACTCGTCCGCCCCTATCAGCACCAGAACGCATTGTTTTTCCTCGGCCATTCGGGGGCGGAAGTAGACACCATCCGCCCAGATGTAGACAAACCGGCGCGTGCTGAGATCGCGGCGCTGCCAACGGTCGTACTCGTCCCACCAGTCCGCCTTGAGCCTTGAGATCGTCGTCGAAGACAGTCCAGCCGCGTTCGGACCGAGAAGAGCTGCGAGTGCTTCATGGAAGTCCCCGGTGGAAATACCTTTGAGGTAAAGCCAGGGCAGCAGATCCTCGATGGATTTGGCTTTGCGCAAATAGGGCGGCAGGATTGTTGACGTGAAGCGGATTTTCTCAGCGACGTCGCCCCGGTCCCGCACGCGCGGCACTTTGACCGGCACCGCTCCGATCCCGGTAAGGATCTCGCGTTCAGGCAGGTGACCGTGGCGAACGAGCCGAGCGCGACCATCATCCGTCTTGTCGGATGCATACGCCTCCAGCATAACTGCAAGTTCGGCTTCAACCGCTTGCGCAATCAGACGCTGCGCGCCAGATCGTAAGAGGTCTGTCAGTGGATCAGGCGAAAATCCCTGTGGATCGAGTAGCTGGCTGATGGTATTTGTCGTCATGTGGCATATCCTTTTCTCAGATGAGAATTGCGGCGCGTGAACAACGCCATGATATGCCGCCCCTCAGGGGCCATCACCAACTTTTAGCTATATCTCCCCTTCATCCGCACCGCGACACTATCCGCCAAGACGCGCTGTGTGATTTCAGTGATGCTGTGAT
>NZ_JBVCWP010000443.1:0-1695 GCF_057460485.1 Boseongicola sp. | reverse complement strand
GGCATGGCATGGAACGGGCATTTTGGCTGCATGCGCTATCATCCGCTGTTCGTCTTCAACCAGTTCGGTCACCTCGAAAGCTGCGCCTTGCGCCCCGGCAATGTTCACAGCGCCGACGGATGGGAAGCCGTTCTGAAGCCGGTCATCACGCGATATACGGATCGTCCACTGATGCGGTTCTTTCGGGCCGATGCGGCGTTTGCCATTCCAGGCCTCTACAAGATGCTGGAAACGGAGGACTATTCCTACGCCATCCGCTTGCGGACCAACCGTGTTCTGCAAGGCAGGATTGCGCATCTGCTCAAGCGCCCAGTGGGTCGCCCACCAAAGGGCGTGAAGCGCATCTACGGCGACTTCGAGTATCAGGCGGTCTCATGGGATAAGCCCCGACGCGTTGTCGCCAAGGTCGAGTGGCATCCCGGCGAGTTATTCCCTCGCGTCGGTTTCATCGTCACCAACCTACCCATGGAGCCAAGCTGGGTGGTGTGTTTCTATAACCAGCGCGGCACCGCCGAGCAGCATATCAAGGAAGGCAAGCAGGCGATCAATTGGACCCGGTTGTCTTGCAAGGGATTGGCCCAGAACGAGGTGCGGCTTCAGCTTCATGCATTGGCCTACAATCTTGGTGTCTTCCTGAAAGGCGCTGATCTGCCCGAGGAGATGGCAGACTGGTCGCTGACCAGCCTGCAAACCCGGCTGATCAAAATCGGTGCACGGGTCGTCCGCCACGCCCGCGCCATCACGTTCCAGCTTGCCGAGGTCGCGGTCAGCGGTGATCTGTTCACTCGTATCCTTGTAGCCATCCATCGGCTGCGCTCCCCACCGGTAACCCAATGAGGATGTCAGCACCAAAACCCGAACGAAAGCGGCTCAACGGGTCTGTTCAAAGTGCCGTCTATCGGACCAAAAAAAGGGACAAGCAACTCGTCAGAGCCATAAATCGCACACAAATCAACCGCAAGATGCTCAGACATTGGCTCGGCGCGGCCAAAATTCTTGACCGGTGCGCAGAAGCGCGTCAGCTTTTGGAGGACGACGTTCTACTTGGGAAATGTCGGATAAGTCTGTCCAGAGAACAGCCGTGCTCAATCGTCAAAAAAATTTGCGACAGAACCAAAACGATGTCGTCTCCATTCTGACGTTAGTGATCAACTATTTGGCTTTGCAATCCTTATGTGAATCGTTTAGCTTGATTAAGTAGAACTTGGCCGCGTGACCTTATTTATTGGGGGCTCGCCCTTCTGGAGATATAATATGAAGCAACTAATTCTCGCTGCAGCCGTAACAGCCGCCGCATCTAATGCATTTGCTGGCTCGCTTGCCGATGCAGTCGTCGAGTCACAGCCGGTGGTGGTTGAGGAGTCCTCATCGTCAAGCTTTGCGCCAATAGGACCGGGCGCAGTAGCTGCGGGTGTTTTGGCTCTCGCAGCGCTTGCAGCAATCGCGAGCAGCAACGACGATACGAACGGAACAAACGGAACAAACTAAGCCTGCATTTCCCAAGTGCGACGATCCTATCAACGTCTTATCCGATAACGTGCCATACTTCTGCATGTTGAAGTGGTTGGAGTTGGGGGATCGAAAAGGCAGGTAAAATGGAATGGCCATGACGGCATCTGCATTTTGTATTCAAGGGCATCTCTCTCTTTTGAGGTGCCCTTTACACGTCTTAGAAGGGCTTTCATGGGTGTTGTG
>NZ_JBVCWP010000442.1:0-1714 GCF_057460485.1 Boseongicola sp. | reverse complement strand
TGCATCGCGGCTGACCACACCAGTCGATTTCATTGCTGCACCTGCGAGCAATGGCAGCCGAGCAGTTCCGCTAATGGGATGAACCGGCTGCTTCCCCCGGGTGGGTTAACCTGAGATGGTTTACCCAAAGAAGAAGGAGAAGTGGCTATGAGTATGAAGAAAGTAGAAGACCTGTCCGAGCTGGCGGTGATTGGCGTCGACATCGGCAAGGATGTGTTTCATTTGGTGGGGTTTGATGACGGTGGCAACTTGGTGCTGCGCCGGAAGGTCAAGCGATTGGCTTTGACAGCAACATTCGAGAAGATGCCGCGATGCGTGGTCGGGATGGAGGCGTGTCTCAGCGCGCACTTCGTGAGCCGAACACTGCGCGGCTTGGGATTTGAGCCGCGGATTATCCCGGCGATTTACGTCAGACCGTTCATCAAGGGTCAGAAGAACGACTACAATGACGCCGAAGCGATTGCTGAGGCCGCGCTTCGCCCAAACATGAGAACTGTGACAGAGAAGAGCCAGGATCAGTTGGATCTTCAGGCACTGCATAGGGTGCGCGCAAGGCTGGTGTCTCGACGGACCGCGACGATCAACCAGATCCGGGCCTTTTTGATCGAACAAGGCATCACTGTGCGCAAAGGGCTGCATGCCTTGAAGAGCTCGTTTCTGCCAATTCTGGAAGAAAGGCAGGATGAGATATCGCCGCGCATGCGTGCCATTCTGAGCGGTCTCTACGGCGACTGGCTGTGGCTGGATGAACGGATTGAGACCATAGCCAAAGAGATCGAAGACATCAGCCGGACAGAGGAGAACTGCGACAATGTGATGACCATCCCGGGTATTGGTCCCTTGATCTCAACGGCGATGGTTGCGGCAGTCGGCCGGGGTGAGGTTTTTGACCGAGGACGGGACTTCGCCGCCTGGATCGGCCTTATCCCCCGCCAATACAGCACCGGCGGCCGGACTGTTCTGGGGCGCATCTCAAAGCGCGGAAGCCGATACTTGCGCATGTTGTTTGTTCAGGCCGCAAATGTCGTGCTGATGCGCCCCCATCACTGGCCCGGCTTCAGCTTCGGCGACTGGCTGGCGCGGGCTGCGACACGCATGCATCGCAACAAGCTGGCCATTGCTTTGGCCAACAAGCTCGCGCGCATCGCCTGGAGTGTATTGAGACACGGGACGCCATTCGACGCCCAAAGAGACGAGGTCATGGTCGGCGTTTGACAACCCGTCGTGATCCAAAGGAGTTCGCGAACGAGACAAGCATGGAACGGAAAACATACGCCCCCAGAGTCTGAGAGCCCAGATGGCCGCAACGGCCTGTCCGCTAATGAGACCACGGTGCGAGCGTAACCCCAAAATGGCCACGGCTCACGCGCCGATCCAAAGGCCGGATACATATCAGCGACTTCCGAGAACGTGCACAATCTTACTTGCGAACAGCAGCCGGTACATACATTGGGCTCAGTGCGGACTTGCGGCGGTGCAGCGGGGCAAGCCTAGACTGCGCTCCGGAAGCAGCCATTCCCGAAACACAGAAAATTCAACGCTTTCAGCGGTGCGGCCCGATGCTCGGACATTCGGCTGTTCGGAGCGGTCGTTGGACTACAGGGCCCGGTACGACCGCACTGAGCCCAGAGCCGCCGGATTGAAATCGCGCCCTTCGCTCATGCAGCAAAAAAGTTACCTTGATTGATCCAAGCGCCACGCTGCAACGCAGCCT
>NZ_JBVCWP010000441.1:0-1777 GCF_057460485.1 Boseongicola sp. | reverse complement strand
CACTTGGCCAGACAGGCAGTCCGGTTACGCTTTAAGCAAGTCCTTTTGCAGATGCGGCTTCCCTAGTAAAATGATTATAGAGTTACTCATGAATGAGGGCTTAATATCAGCTGGCACGACATTAATATGTAAAAAGCCACAATGGAAGTGTACAGGCCCAAGACCGATGCAGTCTCTCGGGGCCCACTTCCTGACTGGACACAGGGCATTTTGAAACGCATGGACAACCAGCCTCAACCCTTCATGGAAATGACCCGAGCGGTGAAAATCCTCAGGAAGACCTTGAAGGACACATGCGACCAGGATCAGCGTTTGGTCGCTACAAGAGGATCAGCAACGATCCACTCACTACGCGACACCTATTCGACTCGGTTAGCCCAACGTGGCATGAGTCTCCAAAAGATCGCAAAGCTGCTGGGTCATACCTCTACCACCATGACGGAGATGTATGTTCAGTTCGAAACCGAAGAAGTGCTTGAAGAGGCTAGGAAAATCCTCAACGAATAAGTCTAGCACACTATTGGGTACAGTATGTAAAGTCCATATAAAGGGAGTGTATCAAATATCGTGTAAGTGACTGTTTTTGTAGAGATTTATGGCTCCGGCGGTAGGGATCGAACCTACGACCAATTGATTAACAGTCAACTGCTCTACCGCTGAGCTACGCCGGAATACCTGCAACAATCCTGCTGCGGCCCCGCATATAACAGTGCGGTTTTCTGCCGTCCATAGGCTTTTTAACACGCTGCGGGTTTTTCTGCCGATCTAACAGCTTGCGTCGCGCCGATCCGCGGCCTAACTCTTGTTCATCATGTGGACACGCTGGATCAAACCCCTACTTCCGCGCAGCCTGCTCTGGCGGGCCATCCTGATTCTGGTGATCCCGATAATCTTCGTCCAGGTCGTCGTCGTCTTCGTGTTTATCGAGCGCCTGTTCGGCGATGTCAGTCGCCAGCTGACATCGAATACCGCGATGGAACTCGACTATATTCTGAGCGCCGCGAACCGGAGCGCGGACGAGGACGCGGCGCGAGCCGAACTTGCGCAACGCACGGTGCCCTTTGGGGTCGATTTCGAATTCCTGCCAGAAGCGCAGGCGGCGCAAGAGCGGGACCGCAAGGATCTGTTCGATCTTTCGGGCAAGTATGTAACCGAGACGCTCTATGACCAGATCGAAGGACTGATTGCCGTGGACCTGAACACGCTGGACGGGCGCGTCCGGATTGTCGTCGAAACAGTGCCCGGCTATCTGGCCCTGTCATTTTCGCGGTATCAGGCCTCTGCCGGCAATCCGCATCAGGTGCTGGTGGCGATGGCGCTTGCCTCGATCCTGATGACGAGCATAGCCATCCTGTTTCTGAAGAATCAAGTGCGCCCCATCACGCGACTGGCCAAGGCGTCCGAGGCCTTCGGCAAGGGCCAGTCGATCGAATTCCACCCCCAGGGCGCCACCGAAGTCTGGAGCGCGGGCCGTGCTTTCCTGTCAATGCGGGCGCGGATCGAACGGCAGATAGAGCAGCGGACACTTATGCTGTCCGGTGTCAGCCACGACATGCGCACGCCGCTGACGCGGATGAAACTATCGCTTTCGTTGATGGACGGGACCCCCGAAACCAAAATGCTGCAACGCGACGTTGAAGACATGGAGTCGATGCTGCGCGAGTTCTTGGAATTCGCGAAAGGGGATAACGACGAAAAGATCACCGAGGTGTCGCTGCACGACTTGGTCGGGAAAATCCTCGAGAACAAACAGCGCGACGGTCTGGATATCGAGTTG
>NZ_JBVCWP010000440.1:0-1809 GCF_057460485.1 Boseongicola sp. | reverse complement strand
TATACCGAACCGCTTCGTCCGTTAGCTTCGCCAGTGGCATGCCCTCTCCACGAGGTTGCTGGCCGCGCTCTATCTTGTCTTGCGCATTATCCCAGTGCGTTCCGGTTTGCAGATGATGGGGGTTCACACACAATCGGTTATCGCAAGGTGGTCGAGCCACACATGTCGCTCGTCGGTGTGTGGAACTTCGAGGATAGCGGTGGTTTCTTCGTTGCGGACACCTTCGCCACGCCGGACGATTTTGCTGGGCGCCTTGAGGGCGGCGCCTTGATGTATCTCCCCAAAGGATGGTCCATGCGCGGCACCGCTGCCTATGACGGCATCGGCGGCGACTACGAAGCCGTGAGCGGCAAGGTCTGGCTGAACATCCCGCTGAACTGAGGGCTTGTTGCTGCCTTGGCACCTTTTGCGCACCAATACGCCCGATGTCTGCTTACTGCTCCAAAGCAGACATTCCTGATTGGCTCGCCGATGTCAGCTAATGACCCAAAGCGGACATCAAAACAGCGTGCTGAACCGTCAGCACATCTTCGGTTTGGTTTTCGGCTGCGTCGAAGATCACCTAAATGTCCGGTGTAATGTGGGTGAGTGGCGTAACGTAGAAGCGGTAAGACGCTTCCAAGGCATACTGGGCGTTCAGAGTTGGCTCGGTGGGCTCGCCCCAGGAGAACCCCAGCCCGATTCAAGTCGGTGAAGATAGCCGTATCTATTGCCCGTCGTTCCTGTTACCAGGAGCAACTGGTCGCGGCTGAAATGCATTTCGGCGTCACCAAGCCTTTTCGCGGAATAATTCAAACAACGTAAACCGGGCCTCGGAACGCTCCCGCGTCCCCCGAACTGCTGCGCGTGCGCGCTTGGGAGACTGAAATTGAAAAATTCAGATGTAGACGTGTTAGGTGCAGACATCGCCGCATTTTCCAGCGCTAGCGGGCAGCAGGTCGAGCATGACCAGGGGAGCCTCGAAGGCATTTTCTCCGCGCTCGACGCCGCATGGCCTGTCGAAAGAAAACGCACTGAGACAATTGAAATCGTCATTGCGCCATACCTCGCCGACATTGCGGCACACCGGGATAATGTCGGGATCGAGTTGGATGAACGCCTCGTTCTCAAGATCCTATCGGCCAGCTACCGCCATGTCTCTATCACCCAGATCAGCACCCGAAGCGACCTGGAGCAATTGGCGGCTCGGCAGCCGGACTTAGTGTTCTCGGGGGTCAAATATTTCTCTTTCGATGGCCACGATGTGTGGCTGAACGATTTCCTGGACCTGCATGGCATCGCCTATTTGGCGTCTGGGAAGGCTGCCCTCGACAAAGAGCACGACAAGGTTCGCGCCAAGCGGATCATGCAAGCGGCCAATGTCGCGACCGCGAACTTTTTCTCGACCGCACCCGAAGAGCATCCGACCGCGGAAAGCATTCCTCTTGCCTTTCCGCTCTTCGTCAAACCCGTCGACGGCGGCGATAGCCGGGGCGTAGACGCCGACTCCGTCGTGCATGATATTGAGGGTTTCCGGCGCAAGGTGCATGATATTCGTAAAACCCATTTGTCCCGCGCATTGGTGGAGACGCATCTCTCGGGCCGGGAGTATAGCGTTGGCGTATTGGAGGACGCATCCAGCGGAACGCTCCGCGCCATGCCTATCGAGATTGTCGCGGCCCCAAATCGGAACGGGGACCGCATTCTCGACTTCGATATCAAGAAACAGGATGCAGAAGCGGTCGAGCCGGTAACGGACCCGACGGTTCGTGCTCAGCTCTGCGATTTGGCGAAGGCGGCATTCCGAGCCCTGGGTGGCAAGTCTTTGGG
>NZ_JBVCWP010000439.1:0-1948 GCF_057460485.1 Boseongicola sp. | reverse complement strand
CTTCCGATCACAGCCCTCTGCGCGATTGCCGCAACCAGCGGGCCCACAGCGGCTGAAGGAGATTTTCCGAACGAACACAAGGGCCTTGCCGTGGAGCAGCTTGGAGTGGTCCCCGCGGACTCGATGGCGCGACAGGTAGGTCTCGATGGTCATGTTCTGCTCTTAAGACGGATCACGATCGAGCCAGGCGGTCAGATCGCGCATCACAGCGCCGCCGAAGTCCCGGGCGTCGTTTACATGGAAACCGGTGCTTGGACGGAAGGCCGCAACAGCGGCGAAACAGAACATTTGGCGGGTGAGACCTTCATCGAGGACGCCGATACTGTGCACTGGTTCTACAATCGTGGGGATGAGCCTGCATCGGCCTTGGTCTGCGATATAAAACCCGCCAGTTGAACGAGCCTGTAATTGACCAAGCGAACGCGCACTGTTTCTAAAGCCGGACCACAAGTGTGGTCTGGCCCAAAGCGTCGCCGGGCCCGCCCGCACCTTCTAACCTTAAGCGCGTCCGGGCGCCGCTGAAAATTCTGGCCTCCGCGCACACATCAAGCATCGTGGTGCTGAGAGAGTCTTGGCAGGCCGGATCGCGTTCGATGAGCCAATCCCGAGTTTGATTTGAACCCGTCGAGTATGTAATGATCCCATATGCGAACATCACATTTAACTTGGGAAACTGGGGCTTGACACGAAAACTTCCACCCTTCGCTGCGGTGCGGGCGTTCGAAGCCGCAGCACGTCTGGGCAGCATCAAGGAGGCTTCGGAGGAACTCTGCCTGACTGCCAGCGCGGTCAGCCACCAAATCCGCGCACTTGAAGAGTATCTGGGTACGTCAGTCTTTCGACGGTCAGGAAACCGAGTTGAACTGACGCTGACAGGGCGCGCCTATGCTGGAAAACTTACGACGCTTCTCGACGCATTCGAAGAGTCAACGAGGTCGGTGAAGGAGGCCGGGCGAAGACCCTTTCGTGTGCACTGCACACCGGGTTTTGCGGCACGCTGGCTTGTCCCCAGACTCAATCGCCTCGCATTCGGCGATCGGGTGCGGGTTTCGGTTTCGAACGGAGCGCCGTCAACGGACTTTGCTTCGAACGGTGCTGACGTGGTTATCCAGTGGGCTGATGCGCCGGTTTTGGGCGTGGTCACCGAACCGCTGATGCAATCCGCCCGTTATCCCGTGGTCAGTCCATCCCTGATCCAGAGTAAAGAGTTGCGTGAGCCGGGAGACCTGTGTCGCATGACGCTGATGCATGATGAGACAATGGATGCATGGGACGAGTGGTTCGAAGCCGCTGGGATTGATCCTCCGGCATTTCCACGCGGTCCAACATTTCCAAACTGCGAACTTGCGACGACAGCGGCGGAGCAGGAACAAGGTGTTGCTCTTGCATATGATGCGGTTGTCAGATCGACGGTTGAAAGCGGTGCTCTGGTCCGGCTTTTCGACGCGGTCACCATGCCATTCGTCATATATTCTGTCTCATATCCATCATCTCGAAAGAATGACCAAATAATCCGTGAATTTTCGGATTGGATACACAGCGAGGCCAAGGCCGTGGGGGTAGAGGCCCGTACCGATTTGATCTGCGAGGTCGCCAGCGGTCGTGTATCTCTTTTGAGGACGGCAACTCGCCCGGAAAATAAGCCGAAACTCGGAGCAAGACCGGAGGACTAATCTGAGCACCGAAACGCTATTCTTCCCAAAACCCGCTCAGTCCCGCGCTGCCGCCGCTCGGCCTTCGGAAGTGCTGCACTTTGCCTGAATGGCCGGTGTGGTGAAGCCGCAATGCGGAAAACCGGTCGATCGCTGCGCACGCCTCGGATGTCTCAGATGCGGGACGAAGCTGACATCCGCGCCCAGACCTGCTATATTTTTCGTTAAGCTTTGGAAGCATAGCATAATACGTGCACTTTGGGGGTACAGCTCGAATGGCTGATGATCCTTACAGG
>NZ_JBVCWP010000438.1:0-2033 GCF_057460485.1 Boseongicola sp. | reverse complement strand
GCGATCAAGGGATCGGAACTGATCCTCTTCAAGAAGGCGGGCCATTCCTCATCAATTGAAACGCCGGGACCCGTCAATGACCTGATTGAGCGAACACTGGGACGGTAATCAATCTTGAGACATGTCCAGAATATATCTTAAACTAGCTGGACTGAGTTCTTACTTGCCGTTCGCCGCAAGTGCTAGCTAATGTCTGCCGTGCGGATGAAGCGGAGACACGCTGAATGAGCCGGCGACGCTATCGGACGCCTTTCGAAACTCAAGGATCGATTAGTATGCTCCCGATCACCTGGGCTTCTCCATCCATCAGACGAATGATCAATACTTCGCCAGACCGTGTGCCGCGCCCGGTGAGAGCCGAGATGTTCACTTGGTGCGACACAAGCATAATCCTGCCCCCAGTTTCCTGAATCAACTCCAAAGTCTCCCGGGTTTGACGATCGCGTGCGGAGAAGTCCTGAAAGAACGAGTTGAGTGAAGGGGTTTCTACCACGGGCCCGACACTCAGCAATTCGGCCGTTTCATGCGTGCGGCACCACTGGCTCGCCAGAACCAGATCAAAGTCGATCCCGCGGTCGCGGAAAGCTTTGCCAATCTTCCGAGCCTGTTCTCGTCCGCGCACATCGAGATTTCGCTGCGTCGAGCAGTCTCCCAAGGCAAATCCCGATGGGTCACCCGTGCCAGGCGCAAGCGCGTGACGCATGACGGCAATAGCATCCGGCTCCTTCAGAGCGTCCCAATCATTTGCAAGTGCTAGGCAGGGCAAAACGAAAAGAACGAAGGCGAGACTTTTCATTGGAATTGGTCTCTCTCTAAAGATCACCAGAGGCGTCTTGGGAAGTCCAAGCGATTAGAGCTTGAAAAGGATCGGACAGTTAGCGGGCGCACCCTTTACAGGTCTTATCGGGTGCGCCCGAAGTTGCGGCTTGTCTAACCTGACACACGCTCGTCAAGAAACGTCGAAAACGCTTCCCAGCTCGCGGTATCGGCACGCTCCTGGTAGCGGTTTGAGCCGAAAACCGTAAAGGCATGTGGGGCCCCGGAATACACTTCGACCGTATAGGTCGTTCCGGCCTCTTCGAGCTCGGTCGCCAACGTCGCCACATCTTGCATCTTGATTGAGGTGTCTGCGCCCCCATGAAGCACCAGAATGGGTGGTTCATCGCCATCCCATGACTGCCCTTCCGGAGTGGTCAGGCCGCCGTGAAACGTGGCAAAACCATTGGCCATGTCCGCCATATCGCTTCTTGCCATATCAAGCGCTACGGCACCGCCGAAGCAGTATCCAGTGACAACCATTGTATCCACGCCAGAACGCACCTGCGCCTGTTCAATGCCTGCTTTCACGAGCGCCCTCATGCGATCTCGGTCCTTATAGAGGGCGCCCGTCGCAGCAATCCTATGGTCCATGGTTTCGGTCGGTGTATCGTTACCGAACATATCGAGAGCAAACGCATTGTAGCCCATCTCCGCCAGCATATCTGCCCGCTGGCGCTCGTATTCTGTCATACCATCCCAGTCGTGAATGATTAGAACCAATCCCTTGGCCTCGTCTGCTTCGGCCCAATACCCGGTAAAGGTTTCGCCATCAACCGCGTAAGATACTTCCTCAGCCAGCGCTGGAGTGGCCGCGATCGTCGTCGCCACAAGAATAGATGCAAGTCTCATTGTTTCTCCAAGTCGTTGTTGCTTTCAAAATTCGGCCATTTGCCTTAACCGAACCTGCAAGGGGATATGTTTCAATGATGCTTTCCGACAAGTTTAGGCGTCAATTTACCTGCAAAATTTGGCGCAAAGCGAAACGGGCTGCCTTGGTCCCTAAACGATCCCTCAGCGCGGATTGAGCCGGCGAACCCGGTCGACTCTCCGCTTTGCGGACAAAGCGACCCTTTTCAAATGTTGGCACTATTGGCACTCCCGTCCCTGCGCTTGGTTCATGAGTTTTACAACAACGGCTGCTCGGAGCCGTGATTGGCACTGTCCCATCTCGAGAACTCAGCGCGGGCATGTGATGCCCGCGCATGCGACCGGAT
>NZ_JBVCWP010000437.1:0-2038 GCF_057460485.1 Boseongicola sp. | reverse complement strand
TATGCCGACATCATCCTGGTCGAGGGTGATCCGACTCGGGACGTGACGATCCTTTCAGACTACGAGAACAAGATCGACCTGATCATGAAGGACGGCAAGATCTACAAGAACACGCTCTGATGTCCGCTTTGGGTCATTAGCAGACTCCTTATTCAGCACCATTTTAGGTCGGCTTTGGCCCCGAAAGCGGACATCCAGATGTTGCTGATCGCGTCTCAGCCGTGATTCAAGCTCCCAAAAAGGGAGCTGCGAATCATGCGCTATGAACTCAGTGACTACGAATGGAGCGTCATTAGGCCGATGCTCCCAAACAAGCCACGCGGCATTCCCCGGGTGGACGACCGGCGCACTCTCAATGGCATCTTTTGGGTCCTGCGCTCAGGCGCACCGTGGCGCGATCTGCCAGATCGCTATGGTCCCCATACGACTTGCTACAATCGGTTTGTTCGCTGGCGGCGAGCCGGCGTTTGGGACCGGATCATGGATGCGTTAGCTGCCGCTCATGATACGGCGGTGCAGATGATCGATACGTCTATCATCCGCGTGCACCAACATGGAGCCTGCATCGCCAATAACAGCGGCCAGCATATTGGTCGCTCTCGTGGCGGGTTGACTAGCAAGATCCATGTCGTTGTGGATGCCAATGGTTTGCCGGTGCAGCTCGGCCTCACTGGCGGTCAGGTGCACGACAACCGGCTCTGCTCGGTCTTGCTGCGACAGCTCCCTCGGCGCGCGCGGTTGCTGGCAGATCGCGGCTACGACGCGGACTGGATCAGGGCATTTGTCACTGAACGGGGCGCGTGGGCAAACATCCCGCCCAAGCGCAATCGCAAGGATCCGATCTGCTTTAGCCCCTATCTCTACCGTGACCGCAACCTAGTCGAGCGGTTCTTCAACAAGATCAAGCAGTGCCGGCGCGTCGCGACCCGATACGACAAGCTCGCCGCCAACTATCTCGCCTTCGTCAAGCTGGCCTGCATCCGCTTATGGCTGCGCGTTTATGAGTCCACGCCCTAGTGGCAGATTTCCGGGCTTATTCAAGGAGGCTTGGCGGACCTCGACAGAGAGCCGGAAAAGCCGCGACTACGTGGCTGGGGCGCCAGGATTCGAACCTGGGATCACGGGATCAAAACCCGGTGCCTTACCACTTGGCTACGCCCCAACGCGCGTCATATTCTTCCGAGGAAGGCCGCCTTGCGCCACCGGTATATGGCAGGCGGGCTGCCCTCCTACCAGTATCGGGCCCCGCGGGCAACGCCCCCGCCCTCCCCTTGAGCGCGCTGAGATCTTAGGTCCCCGGCTTTGTTGCGGGGCCGCGCGGGGCCGTCTATATACGTGCCTCTTCACGCCAAGGCGGAGTGTAGCGCAGCCTGGTAGCGCACCTCGTTCGGGACGAGGGGGTCGCAGGTTCAAATCCTGCCACTCCGACCATTAATTCTCGATGTAATATCAATATATTAGGCGCTTCGTGGCAGATCCTCGGAAGCAGCTTCGCCCACGGTTACGCCCACGAAACAACTTTGGATGGCCAGTTATCCGTGTCGCCCTTCCCGCATCCCCCACAAAACGCTCCGCCCCCAGATCGACGAAGGAGTGTGCGGCATGCCGATGGGCGCGGCCGCGAACCTTCCAACTGTTCTCCACCTAGGGCGTGGACTCATAAGCAGTCATCAGTTGACCCGTTACGGGGAATGTCTGCTTTGCCTCCGATAGCGGACGTGCGGCGAGCCCGCCTAAAGAGTCCGCTAAGTGCCAGAAGCGGACAATCCAGTGCATCGAAATAGATCCCTGCTCCGCAAGACACGTCTAAGTCTTAGGAACCTCCGGGTTCTGGCCGAAGGTAAAGCTGAGAGAAGCAGCGCTACTTCGACGCGGTATTCAGCCTCACTGTAGTATGGCGCGCGATGCGGAAACTTCTCGATCTGCCCTTCATGCATCCGTTGAATGTCATCGAAAGGCACCCATGCCCAAAGCGTGGAAATCAGTCACATTTTGCCCAAGAAGCCATGGCCAAAGTGCGCGCCATGAATGAGTTAAC
>NZ_JBVCWP010000436.1:0-2090 GCF_057460485.1 Boseongicola sp. | reverse complement strand
GCGTGGCCTGCACCAACCCCTTCACGGCCGCTGTGGAGGCCTTGCGCCATATCGGCGCGAAACGGGTATCTCTTCTCGCCCCCTACACGGTCGAAGTGACGTCCTATATGCGCGACGCCTTTCAGAACAAGGGAATCGGGATTCCGCATGTCACGACTTATGGACTCGAAACCGACGCCGAGATTTGTCAGGTGTCACACGACGACATCCTTGCGACAGCCCGCGAGCAGAGTCTGCAGGGTGCCGACGCACTGTTCATCAGCTGTACCGGGTTGCGGGTCGTCGGTCTGATCGAAGAGATCGAACAAACACTGGGGCTTCCAGTAATCACCAGCAACCAGGCCATGGCGTGGCATGCCTTGCGGCTGGCTGGCTATGATCGCAACCTGAACGGTTTTGGCCGGCTTGGGCAGCTCGTCCTGGATACAAATCTCAACACTTGAATAGGCACTTACAATGAACAAGCAGCTTTTCTTTTCGCAGTCTGTATTTGAGAAACGCCATCGCGAAATCCAGGCGGTCATGGCCGAGGTCGGGGCAGATATTCTTCTCATCGATCAGCCTGAGTTCATTTTTCATCTGATCGGTTATGCGATGTCCGAGGGTTTTCAGCAGTTTTGTGTATTGCCTCAATACGGTTCGCCGCTGATGATTTTGCGCTGCGTGGACGAGGGAACATGCCATGAATATGGCGATGTCGCCCCGCAAAATGTCATCGGCTACCCTGACTGGGCAAACCCGGTCGAGATATTGAAGGCGGAGCTTTCCAAACGGCCCCTGAAGCATGGAACGATCGCGATTGATCGCGATTCCTACAACATGACCCTGAACCGTTTCGATGCATTGCAGGCCGCTTTTCCGGAGTCTTCGTTTGTCGACATCTCGCAGCCTTTGCGGGAAATGCGGTCAATCAAGACTGAGGAAGAGATCGCCTACTTGAAAAAAGCGTCGGAGATAGCCGACGACGGTATTGAACTGATCCTGAAGGAGTTCCGCAGCGGGCTTTCCGCACGCGACTGTGTCGCGATGGCGGCAAAACAGATAATCTTAAGTGGCGGCGATGCGGGTGTCATCGGCCCCGTCACTCGGGCACTTGACGACAGCAAGATGCACGCGCTGGTCGATGACGAACCACTCAAGGAAGGTGACCTTCTACACGTAGAAATGATCCCACAGTATCTGGGCTATTCTGCTCGCCTAATGCGCCCCGTTTATGTTGGGGAACCAGATCCAGAAACCCGTGAGCGGGCCGAGCGCATAGTAGCGCTTCAGGACCAGCAGATTGCGGCTATGAAAACCGGCGCGCGCGCCAGCGATGTAGACCACATCTTGCGTGACGGGATGCTGAAATCAGGGCTCAAATCCAAATACGACAATATTTCAGGCTATAGTCTTGGCTACTATCAACAATTCACCTGCCGATCGAGCGACTTCACCTATGTGTTTCGCCCCGAAGACGACTGGGAGCTTAAGCGCAATATGGTGTTTCATATGTACACTGTCGCGAACGGGCTTGCTTTCAGCGAAACCGTGGTTGTGAGCGATGGAGGTGGAGTCAGATTGACCGAGGCACCGCGCAAGCTCCTCAACGTAAACGGTTGAATCACTTTGGTTCCAGTCGTTTCTGTAACGAACCCTAGAAATACATTTCGGTGATCTGAATTGGCATTAAGCTATACACAAGTCGACAATTTAGATGGCACCGGACCCATAATCTTTGCATGTGAACATGCTTCTCAATTCGTCCCCGACGAATACGGCGATCTTGGACTGTCCGAAGCGGTGATAAACTCTCATATCGGCTGGGATCCCGGTGCCTATGACCTTGCCTTTCATCTGGCACAAAGGTTCGACGCGCCGCTCATATCATCGAAGATTTCCCGCCTCGTTCTGGATTGCAATCGCGCCCTCGACAGTTCGACACTTATTCCTGAACAAGGTGACGGGTCACCGGTCCCGGGGAATAAGGGCCTTTCAGCCCAGGAAAAGGCAAGACGGATCGCACAAATCCATCAGCCCTTTCACGCCAAACTGAGCGAGGTGATTGAAGCCAAGACAAGCACGGAAATGAGCCTTCCGGCGCTTGTTTC
>NZ_JBVCWP010000435.1:0-2109 GCF_057460485.1 Boseongicola sp. | reverse complement strand
GCTGGCCACAATACGATGCTCCAGCGCTCGGCCAAGGCGTCGGGCATGACCAGCGCCAATGTGCGCTGAAGCGCTCCGATACCCAGATCGACATAGCGCGACCAGTGTAAGGAGAGGCCGTCCGGAGGGACAAATTGGTATTGCGTCATGTCGAACCAAGATTGGCCAGCCAGCCAGGTGCGAACAGACAAAAGCCGCATGAAGTCGTCGTTGCCCCGAAATTCAAGCTTGTGGAAGACCGTCGGGAAGGGGATCGTCTGGCTCGCAACATAGATGAACAGCGCAAAGCCGAATATCGTCCAGTATTTTGCTGGCGTGCCCAGAACCGACACACCAGAAGTGCTGACCGCGCCGGAGCTTGTTCTGTGCAGTGCTGTCATGGGCGTCTTGCCTGCGTATAGTTGTTCCAGTGTAATTTGTGGTCATTTGTGCATGAGGCCCGGCCGGGAAGATAATAAAACTCGAGCAAGTTTGCGCCGGAACAAGGCTGGCGTTGAAAAGGTTGCGCAACTGCAACGGTTTTACCTGCGAAGCGCCAAAATATCCCGTTTCGACGAAAGACCGCCTATTTTCCAAAATAATTTGCGCGCTGACAGCGGCGCATATGGTAACCGCGATAGGGTATAGATCCTTGATTTGACACAGGTCGTTTTATGGAAGTCACTATCCTCATGCCCTGCCTGAACGAGGCGGAGACCATCGAAACCTGTGTACGAAAGGCGATGTCCTATCTCGAAAGTAGCGGTATCGAGGGCGAAGTGCTCATCTCCGACAACGGCTCCACCGATGGCAGCCAAGCCATTGCCGAGGCCTTGGGCGCCCGTATCGTGCATGCGCCGGAAAAGGGGTACGGGGCTGCCTTAGTCACGGGAATCGCCGAAGCGCGCGGCCGCTACATTATCATGGGCGACAGTGACGACAGTTATGATTTCTCGGCGCTTGGTCCCTTTGTCGAGCGCCTGCGCAGTGGTGCCGATCTGGTCATGGGCAACCGTTTTACGGGAGGAATTGCCAAAAATTCCATGCCGCACTTGCACCGCTACCTTGGAAATCCGGTGCTGTCCGCCGTGGGCCGCATCTTCTACCGCACACCGGTGGGCGATTTCCATTGCGGTCTGCGGGGCTTCAACGCCGCTGCGATCCGCGCCCTCAAACTCAATACGCAAGGCATGGAGTTTGCCTCGGAAATGGTGATCAAGTCCACGATCATGGGCTACCGGATCGAAGAGGTGCCCACGACACTTAGCCCCGACGGCCGCTCTCGGCCGCCGCATCTGCGCAGTTGGCGCGATGGCTGGTTGCACCTGAAACTTCTGATGAGTTTCGCGCCGCATTGGCTGTTCTACTATCCGGGCATCACGATCTTCACGATCGGTATTCTCCTGTTTTCAGCGCTGTTCTTCGGCCCCGTCACGATCGGCTCGTTGACGTTCGATATCGCAGCACTGATCCTGGCCTGTGCCGCGATTATAACCGGGGCGCAAATGGTCTTTTTCTACGGGCTTGCGCGGGTTTTCGCGTTCCGCTTCGGGCTTCTGCCGACGAGCGAGCGGTTTGCGCGTATGCAATCTCGCATCACCGTGGACAATGCCTGCATCGCGGGTGGGCTGTTGTTGCTGATTGCGCTCTTGGCCACATTGTGGTCGGTGAGCTTTTGGGCGCGCGCCGGTTTCGGCGACCTTGTCGCGAGCCAGATCGTCCGTCCCGCCGCGCTTGCGGTGGTCACAGCGTCTATTGGCGTCCAGACGATCACTTTCGGCTTTCTCTGGGGCATTCTTAACCAACGACTTCCCGCGCTTGGACTCGCGCCGTCCGAAGGTGTTGCGATGCCCGGTTCACAAACCGCGGACCGATCCGACCCAGACACCGGGCAGAACTCCGACACAGTCGCTTGAACGCTTTGGGAGTATATTGGCTCCGGTTCGTTCGCGCGATTGATCACGCGGCTTGTTTTTGATGTTGCAAGCGGCATTGTCGGATTGTCTGTTTCTTGGTTTTTCGCCTTCTCTCAGAATAGCTTTGTTGCGTCCGAAGTAGATTTCGAAAGGCGTTACGTTGTTCAGGCGCTCGAGAAAACGCGGGCGTGCGACGGGTATTCCTGATGACTTG
>NZ_JBVCWP010000434.1:0-2153 GCF_057460485.1 Boseongicola sp. | reverse complement strand
GCTTTGGATTTCAGGTCCATGAAGTCACTGCTTTGTTCCTGTACAGCTTTCTGGCAAATATGTTTATCGCGCCGGTTTTGGGGCAGCCGGTGGCCTATTTCGGCGAAAAACGGGCGTTGGCGTTTGAATATGTCGGGCTGGTTTTCGTATTTGTGGCTTATGCCTGCGTCTATTATTTTGATTGGCGGAAAGCCGTGGCGAGGACGCTGATTGTCGTGCACCACGTGTTTTTTTCTCTGGCGTTCGCGTTGAAGACGTACTTCCAGACGGTCGTCGATCCGGGCGACATTGCACCCACGGCAGCGGTTGCCTTTACGATCAATCATATTGCGGCGGTCTTTCTGCCGGTGCTGTTGGGGGACTTGTGGATTGTGTCTCCTGCAGGAGTGTTCGTTCTGGCCGCAGGAATGGCAATGACGTCGCTCGCGCTGGCGATGTTAATCCCGCGCCATCCGGTGCCCGGTCACGAGACTGTGTTCTCGAGCAGGGCGCATGCCCTTGCGGAGTAGAAGCGGCGGCTTTGGGCCCCTATATGGGAGGGGACACAATGAACGGAGGGGGAACTATGTTTTTTATGAACCGAAAGAAATCCGAGATGGTAGCCACTGACGCGGCTCTTCCGGGCCGCAGTGTGGCCATTCAGACAGCCAAGACGCATTTCGTGAACGGCACTGCTTTGACGGCCGATGTGGCGGACGGCTTTGAGGTTGCGATGTTCGGCATGGGCTGTTTTTGGGGCGTTGAGCGGATGTTTTGGAAGCTGGATGGTGTTTATTCAACGATGGTTGGCTATGCCGGTGGCTTTACGCCCAACGCAACTTATCAAGAAGTGTGCTCGGGTCAGACCGGTCATAATGAGGTTGTTCGGATTATTTACGACCCCGCAATTATTTCGTTTGAGGACCTTTTGAAGGTCTTCTGGGAAGGACACGATCCTACCCAAGGCATGCGCCAGGGGAATGATGTAGGCACGCAGTATCGTTCGGGCATTTACGTCTTCAACGAGGCCCAGAAGGCTGTTGCCGACGCGACAAAACAGATGTTCGCGGACCGGCTCGCCATTGCAGGTTTCGGAATTGTCACGACTGAGGTTGTTTCGGCGCCAGAGTTTTATTTTGCCGAAGACTACCATCAGCAGTATCTGGCAAAAAACCCGAGCGGATACTGCGGCATCGGCGGAACGGGCGTGACCTGCCCGATCGGTACAGGGATAAGCGCCTGATCAAAATGTTCCGGTTAGGGCGCGCTGTCCGCCGCCTGTGCAAGCCAGCCCCACATTGAGGTATTTGTTAAAGAGCGCAGGATCGTTGACGGCGCCATGGCCTGGGCGTAGGCGCTTTGGTCATGAGTACATGGACAGCATTGACCACATTGAAGAGCAAGGAGCGGGCCGAAGGTTTGGGGTCTGCTCTGGAAGGTTTGGAGCCCGCACCAACCGGTGTTGGCGTCTTCGAGATCGAAGACGGAAGCAACACCTGGGAAGTTGGCGGATACTTTCTTGAAGCGCCCGATGGTGTTGGTTTGGCCGTGCTGGCTGTCGCTTTTGGCGCGGAAATGTTCGCAGTCTCAGAAGTTCCCGAGACAGACTGGGTTGCGCACGTTCGGCGTGAATTAACGCCTGTCGAGGCGGGCCGGTTTTTTGTCTACGGTGGCCATGACGCCGACAAGGTGCCACAAGATCGGATTTCTCTGCGCATCGAGGCGGCGATGG
Organism: Boseongicola sp.; assembly: GCF_057460485.1. Classification (NCBI taxonomy): domain Bacteria; kingdom Pseudomonadati; phylum Pseudomonadota; class Alphaproteobacteria; order Rhodobacterales; family Paracoccaceae; genus Boseongicola; species Boseongicola sp. The sequence continues at coordinate 442 of NZ_JBVCWP010000434.1, read as the reverse complement.
CGTTTGGCACGGGTCATCATGCTACGACCCTTGGCTGTCTGCTCGCTTTTGATCGATTGATTGACGAGGGGCTGCGCGCGCGATCTGTTGCAGACATTGGGTGTGGCACGGCGGTTCTTGCGATGGCAGCAGCGCGGATGTGGCCCGATCAGGTATTGGCTTCGGACATTGATGCCGTCGCGGTAGAAGTTGCTGAAGTCAACGTGCGCGCCAATGGTCTTTCAGACCGGGTCCGCTGTGTTGAAGCCGCAGGTTTTGAACATGAGGCTTTGTCGGGCGCCGAACAATTTGATCTGGTTTTCGCCAATATCCTCATGGGCCCCTTGTTGGCCCTTGCAGCGGATATGAAACGCGCGGTGCAGCCGGGCGGACATGTGGTCCTGAGTGGGATTCTCAATGAACAGGCCGAAACTGTCACTTCGCATTATCGCGACGCAGGCTT
>NZ_JBVCWP010000433.1:0-2165 GCF_057460485.1 Boseongicola sp. | reverse complement strand
GGAGCTTTGCCTGTCACCGTCGGCGATAAGCCATCAGATCCGCGCTCTGGAGGACTATCTGGATACGGCTTTGTTCGAGCGCCGGGGCAACCGGCTGACCCTGACCCTGACCGGACGCGGCTATGCCGGCAAGATGACCAGCCTTCTCAACACGTTCGACGAAAGCACCCGAGCAGTGCGCGAGGCCGGCAGCAGACCGTTCCGGGTGCTCTGCACGCCGGGTTTCGCCGCGCGCTGGCTGGTGCCCCGGCTCGACCGTCTGAGCTTTGGCGACCGCGTTCGGTTGCGAGTCTCGACCGGCGCGCCCTCGACCGATTTCGCCAACAACGAGGCCGATGTGGTGATCCAGTGGTCCGACACTCCGGTCCCCGGGGTCCGCAGCGAGGTACTGCTGGTATCGTCCCGCTACCCGGTGGCCAGCCCCGAACTGCGGCGGCGCGAAAACATCCGCGCACCCGAGGATCTGTTGCGCGTCCCGCTGATGCATGACGAGGTGCAGGACGCCTGGGCGGAATGGTTCACCATGGCCGGAATCGCGCCGCCCGCCATGCCGCGTGGCCCGGTCCTGCCGAATTGCGAGCTGGCTACCACGGCGGCAGAACGCGGCCAGGGCGTGGCGCTGGCCTTTGACGCAATGGTGCGCGACACCCTGTCCGAGGGGCGGCTGGTGCCGCTGTTCGACACCGTTACCATGCCGGTCGTGATCTATTCGCTGGCCTGCCCCGAGGCCCGCGCCGAGGATCCGATGATCCGCGAGTTCCGCGACTGGATCTTTGCCGAGGCGGCGGCACAAGTGAGCTACCCCCTGAAATTTGGACACTGACGTAAGCTGCAATTTGTTGTCTGTTGATCTTCAACACGAAGGAGATCGACGATGTCTAAGAGAAAGCAACATCACCCAGAGTTTAAGGCCAAGGTGGCATTGGAAGTGCTGAAGGGCGAGGCGACGGTTTCAGAGTTGGCGAGTCGCTTTGGGGTTCACCCGACGATGATCCACCAATGGAAACGGACTTTGCTTGAAGGCGCGTCGGGCGTGTTCGAGCGTGGCAGTCGGAAAGCGCCTGAAGTTGACGAGGAACAGGTCAAAGACTTGCATGCCAAGATCGGGGAGTTGGCCGTCGCCAACGATTTTTTGGCAAGAAAGCTCAAGCCCTGGACCGGAAAGTGAGGCGGGACATGATTGAGCCGAACGTCTCAAACCTGTCTGTTGGCAAGCAGTGTGCCCTGCTGTCGATCTCGCGGTCCTCGTTTTACTATGAGCCAAAGGGTGAGACCGATATGAACCTTGATCTGATGCGTTTGATCGACAAGCAGTTTCTGGAGACGCCCTTTTACGGCGTGCGGCAGATGACGTGGCATCTGCGGAATGAGGATCATCTCGTAAATGAGAAACGCATTCGGCGGCTCATGCGCCAAATGGGGTTGATGCCGATCTATCAGAAACCGAACACCAGCAAGGCAGCGAAGGGGCACAAGGTTTACCCCTATCTGCTACGCGGGCTTCGTGTGACCCGCCCCAATCAAGTCTGGTGTTCGGATATCACCTATCTGCCGATGCGACGCGGGTTCCTGTATCTCGTCGCCATCATGGACTGGCACACGCGCAAAGTTCTGGCTTGGCGCATCTCGAACACTCTGGAGGCGGAATCGTGCGTTGATGCGCTGAATGAGGCAATCCACAAGTTCGGCCCGCCTGAGATCATGAATACGGACCAGGGTTCGCAGTTCACATCGTTCGTCTGGACAGATCGGCTGCGCCGGTCGGGCGTACGTATATCAATGGATGGCAAGGGCCGCTTCCTCGACAACATCTTTGTCGAACGGCTCTGGCGATCCCTGAAATACGAATGCGTCTATCTGCACGCTTGGGACACCGGTTCAGAAGCCAGGGCCGGTGTCCGGAAATGGATCGAATTCTACAACCGAAAACGTCCGCATTCCGCTCTTGGCGGCAAGCCACCAGCTGTGGTCTACTGGCAGCGAAATGACGCAACCAAACCCGATCAGCAGGAGCAGAAAGTAGCTTAAATTACGCTAGAAACTGTCCAGTCATTGGGGAGTACCTCATAGGGCCGCAAGCGGAACCATTTTCTCCCTGAATTGTCGAAATCCCTAGCCTGCTTATCTCGCAATTCAGTATTCCCGAGCGTTCTGACTTTCCACTG
>NZ_JBVCWP010000432.1:0-2204 GCF_057460485.1 Boseongicola sp. | reverse complement strand
CGTGTGCCACGCTGCGACCAGATGCGGGTCAGCGTGCCCTGCTGTCCGACCCTGGCTTCCTCTTGAAACCAGACTTCCAGCGGTTTGTCTTTTGCTTGTGTGGGCAAAATATCTGTTACCATACTTTGGAAGTTTTTTTGAACGCTTCCTGCGCCGCCGGGGTCGGCATTGGGGTGTTCCGGGCGGACTGAGAGCCGCCGAAAACCCAGCCTGTCCAAATACTTGCCAACGGTGCGCTCGTGTAGATCAATACTGAAGACCTTTTCAATCCGACGCGCCAGATCGGCACGACGCCAGCGCACCACACCGTCGCGCGCGAGGTCAGGACCTGCCTCGACCCAAGACGCGAGCTGCGCCATTCGCTCGGACGTGAGCCGAGGCTGCGCCCCTCCACCACAACGATTGGACAGACCGGCAATGCCTTGCGCGTTGTAGCGGTGCACCCAGTCACGCAGCGTTTGCCGATCCATCCCGCAACTCTCGGCAGCCGTCTTACGGGACACCCCCTCCAAGACAAAAGCAATCGCCAAGAGCCGCCACGCGACCCTGCCATCTTTCGCCCCATCAGACGCTGCGCGTAAATCCTGCGCCGTCAGGTCATCGCGTATAATCTTCACAGTCATTTTCGCCTTCCAATCGCCTGCAGCGATTGAGTCAGACTTCACAACGTTTGAGAATCCCAAAACGAGTCAAGCCAACAGGCCATTGGTATAAGATAGTGAACCAGGCGACGCGACGCGGCCTAGCAACCCGGGAGGCTTGATTTGGCCGGTTTCCTTACCAAAATAAACTAATCGACCTGTATGGCTAAAAAAAATCTGTCCGCCAGGCCCGAAACTGGAGTTTTTAACAGAATAAGCTCAATGCGGACTTTCCAAGAAGAGCCCTAAGCCATCATGTGTCGTTCTGCCGCTCTTCCAAGTGTCACTGGAGTGCCTATCTCTACCAAGCGCTGGCACTGGGTGTGGGTAACTTTTTTGATTACTTGGTGGAGCCTGTCCCGGATGTCCACCTTGGCAGTGCCAGCACATAATCCCGGCGATTCATCCCAACACGTCGCGCCAGGAATGCTGCGGCTGAAACCCGACCATGTTCTTGGCCTTCTTGTTGGAAAAGAAGGTCTCGTTCGCATCCATCTCGCTGCGCACTTCGACACCTTGATAGAACCGCTCAATCACCTGATCAGACGTGAGACCGACCGACATGTCGTCGTTCGATACGTTGAAAACCTCGTAGCCCAAGCCGTCTTTGCTAAGGCAGCAATCGACCATATGTCCCAAATCGCGGGCATCGATATAGGCAAAGATGTTGCGGCGGCGCAAAGACGGATTTTCCATGAATGCAGGGAACTTCTCTGAATACTCATGTGGCTCGATTACGTTGTTGATCCGCAATCCATAGATGTCGGTTCCCGTCCGAGCCTGAAAAGACCGGGCGGTCATCTCATTGCAGACCTTCGACATGGCGTAGCTGTCATGCGGCACGGTCGGGTGGGTTTCATCAATCGGTACAAAGTGCGGTTTCAACTCTCCTTCAGCAAAGCAGATGGCATAGGTTGTTTCGGAGCTTGCGAAGATCACCTTCGGAACGCCCAGCTTCACTGCAGCCTCGATCACGTTATAGGTGGTCAAGGTATTCTGCCGAAAGCACTCACCGTCAGTGCCGATCATAACGCGGGGGACAGCGGCGAAATGCACAACGGCGTCATAAGTTGGAACGCCAGTGCCCGCGTCCAATTCCGCGCCTTCGATGAACTGGGACATTGCGCCAATGACCTGGCCCGCGTCGCAGAGGTCAATCAACAATTCCGGACAGTTCAGCCCCGAAGGCGATTGATCCACATTTACAACGTGGTGGCCTTGCTCTTGCAAGTGCCGGATGGCCCATTTGCCTGCCTTGCCGCTGCCGCCGGTAAAGAAAACTCTCATTGCGCCCTCCGATATTCAGCACTTCAGTGCTATTCCAATTCATACATGATGATGAACCACCAATCGTTTGGAGGGCAAGGTGCGTTTTTCTGGCTCAATCGGATTTCCGGAAGAGGCGCGGCTAGGACGAAGACAATGTCTCGCGTATAAAGTCCGGATAACTCCAAAGGCCTTGCCGTTTTGTGGAAAGCTGTCTCTCACGCAAGCGCAGCGAACGTCCGCTCTGTCGGAGGCTGTGTGAAAACTCGGGATTCTTCATGATTTCGCGCCACTCGT
>NZ_JBVCWP010000431.1:0-2210 GCF_057460485.1 Boseongicola sp. | reverse complement strand
TCCACCAGTCACCGAGGTCTTCGAAGTCCCAGACCGGTCGGGTCTGCCCGGCCATGAAAGCGACCATCTTTCCGAGATCGAGGCCAGAGCCGCCACCGAAAGCAACCACCCCGTCATGCCCGCCAGACGTGTATGCTGCGACTCCCGCATGAAGGTTGGTCTCATTGGGGTTTGGATCCACCTCCGAGAACATGGCGCGCCCCAGAGCGGCGGCGTCCATGATGTCCAAGGTGGCCTGCGTCACCGGCAGAGCGGCTAGTCTCTTGTCCGTCACCAGAAGGGGATTTCGAATGCCAGCCTTAGCGCAGGCGTCTGGCAGTTCCTTGATCCGGCCCGCGCCGAACTTGATTGCGGTCGGATAGGACCAGTTTCCGGCAAGGTTCATGATGTCACCTTTTTCAAATGGTAGGATTTCGGGCGTGTCAGGTTGTGGAAGCCGATGACGGACAGCCCGCCCCCGCGTCCAGTGTTCTTGCAACCGGTCCAGCACAGGCCGGGATCGAGGTAGTCGGCACGGTTCATGAACACGGTCCCCGTCTCGATTCGATCCCCCACAGCCACCGCGCGATCCAGGTTGTCACTCCAGAGGCTGGCAGTCAGGCCAAATTCGCTGTCGTTCATCAGCGCGACGGCTTCATCGTCGTCCTTGACGGGCATGATGCCAACCACCGGGCCAAAGCTTTCATCACGCAACACCCGCATCTGGTGGGTGACGTTGGTCAAGATTTGGGGGCCGAGATAGGCGCCGCCGTCATCTTCGGCAAAGGGGGCGATATGAGGCACGGCACCGCCGGCGATTGCCTCGGCTACTTGCGTGCGCACTTCATTGGCGAAGCGAGTATGCGCCATCGGCCCCAGCGTCGTTTCCGGCTCCAGTGGGTTGCCCAGCTTGTAGCCCTTTACGATCTCAACCGCCTTGGCGACAAATTCGTCGAACAGGCTCTCATGCACATAGATCCTTTCAATCCCGCAGCAGCATTGGCCGGAATTGAACATGGCTGCGTCAATGAGCGTGTCTACAGCTGCGTCCAGATCAGCATCCTCCATGACATAGCCGGGATCCTTGCCTCCAAGTTCCGTGCCGACCCCGGTAAAGGTGCCAGCGGCCGCGCGCTCCATCGCTTGCCCGCCACTGACAGATCCGGTGAAATTCACGAAGTCGAAGGCGCGGTCTGCGATCAGGTCGTTGGTCACATCGTGGCTCAGGAAGACGTTCTGGAACACGTCCTCGGGAATTCCGACCGAATGGAAGGCCCGTGCCATCCGTTCGCCTGCCAGAAGCGTTTGCGTGGCGTGTTTGAGTACAACCGTATTGCCCGCGATGAGCGCAGGTGCCACTGTGTTGATGGCGGTCATATAAGGATAGTTCCAGGGCGCGACGACGAAGACCACGCCGTGGGGTACACGTTTGATATAGCGCTTGAAATTTTCATCCTCGCTTACTGCGATATCTGCCAATGCAGTTTGTGCGATGGCTGCCATATGGTTGGCGCGTTCGTTGAAGCCGCCGAATTCGCCACCGTAGCGGATGGGACGCCCCATCATATGCGCCAGCTCTTGTACTATCTCATCATTCATCGCCCCGACGGCGGCCACGCCCGCCAGAACCAGATCAATACGCTCTTGCACGGGCCGGTTGGCCCAGATCGCTTGCGCCGCGCGCGCACGCGAAGCCAAGGTGAACGCCGCCTCTTTCGATAGCGTTTCACGCTCGGCGAAGACCGATCCGTCAATTGGCGATATGCATCTTAGGAGTTGATTCTGTTTCATTTTGACTCAGTTCGATAGGAGGGGATCACAAGGGCTTGCTCAAAAATCTTAGCCAGCCAGCCAGACACGCGCACAACAGCGTCATGATCGGTGAGCAGATCGTTACGAACCTCGATCATGACATTTGGCATGCCATTGGTGCTTCCATGACGGTCTATGGTGTAGAGCACTCCGTCTGCTGAACTGTATGGTTGGTTGAGGTGGGTGACATAACGGCCGTCGCGACTGCCCAGTTCAGCACAAGTCCGGGCCAGAGTGTCGCTTCGGCCATGTAGAAACCCGCATTCGGTCAAACGGATATTACCGTTGAAAACCGGAGTGAAGCTGTGAATTGAAACAAGCGCTGGACGGCTCATTTCCGTGCTTGTCTTGACTTCGATCACCTCGCTCAGTCTGGCATGAAAGGGCTGATGGATTTGTGCGATCCGTCTTGCCTTTTC
>NZ_JBVCWP010000430.1:0-2249 GCF_057460485.1 Boseongicola sp. | reverse complement strand
TAGAGGTGGCGTTCCTGGATAAAATGATTGTAGACAGGGGCATGGTCGGCAACGAATTTCTGCAAACTTCGCATGCGCCGGAACCGTGGCATCACCTGTTCCCGCCGTCGAAAAGGCAGGTAAAAATTTTCCTCTCGGTTGTTCAGCCAGCGGCGACCATATTACTACATTGAAACGCTTGCCGGCCGCTCTAGTAGCCTCCCGCGAAATTCGATTCAAAGTCTATTGAATCCTAGCTATCCGGCCTCTTTGAGAGCGCGAGCCAGATCTTCGGATCCAACCGGAAAAGGGTTAGCTGACATCGAAGAGGAAAGCTTGGCTTCTTCGGCTATGGCATTCAAATTTGAGCTTGCAGGAATAAGGTTGGATAGCTTGGGAAGACCCCATTGGTCCATCTTGTTTTCAAGCGTTGCGAATGCTTGCGTTGTGTTCCCGCCAAGGGATGACACGATCCAGGCTTCAACCTCCAAATATCGTTCCAAACTTGAGTTTTCGATGGCGCACCGGCGCCTGTTCATACGCAGCACCGACGGCAGCAGTCTACCGCACAAGGCACCGTGAGGTGCCCCGGAGCGGCCGCCAATGACGCCAGCCAGGCCATGAACTGCCCCAAGGCCCGAATTCGCAAGAGCAAGCCCTCCCAACAGGCTCGTCAATGCCAAGTCGTCGCGCGCACCTGAGTCCTCGGTCGCCATCAGACGGGCCAGTGCCGAAAATCCACGAGGAATTGCATCAAAGCAAAGCGCATCGGTCAATGGGTTGGCCTTGGCGGAAATATAAGGTTCTATAACCTGAGTAATGGCATCCAACCCGGACGCCAACGTAACCCCCCGTGGGCTCCTGTCGGTAAGGGATGGGTCGATGATTGCGACGTCGGCAATCATCCGGTCGTCGCGCAAGCTGACCTTGCGGCCACGTTCTGGAACAGAAATCACGGCATTTTTTGTCACTTCGGCCCCAGTCCCCGCGGTTGTTGGAATGGCAACGAAAGGTAAGGGGCCTACATCCAAAGGTTGACCTTTTCCCACGACTTCCAGATAGTCCAGCAACTTACCGCGGTTCGGGATCAAAGCAGCGACAGCTTTTCCCAGATCTATCGTTGAGCCGCCGCCGACGGCAACGACAACATCAATCCCTTGCTCGCGACCGAGCGCCAGCGTTTCTGCAACCTGCGCAAGCGTGGGCTCACCGCTCGAATAACAAGTGAATACATTGCAATCTGCACCCTGTAGGCGGTGCGAAAACCCGTCTACCCACTCCAACGAGCGCCCACGCACCAACAGGATCCTATGCCCGAAAGCGCGCACCAGCTCATGGGCGTTTTGGGTCTGTCCTCGCCCGAACAAAATCTTTCCTGCTGTCACGAAAGAGAAATTCTTCATCTTAGACTCCGGTTGTAAATTTGCTATTTTCAGCATAGAGAGTGGCCATTTCCGAAAGTGGAAGCGACTTGATCTTGCCGGCGTTTCCGGCGGCACCAAATTGTTCGTAGCGATCACGGCAGATGGCGGACATCGCCTTGATCCCCGGCGCCAGATACTTACGCGGATCGAATTCACCTGGGTGTTCAGCAAAGACCTTGCGGATCGCCCCCGTCAGCGCCATTCGCAGATCGGTATCGACATTCACCTTGCGCACCCCGTGCGCGATACCCTTCTGGATCTCATCGACGGGAACGCCCCAGGTCGGCGCGATAACGCCGCCATATGCATTGATGATATCCTGCAGTTCTTGCGGCACCGAGGATGAACCGTGCATCACCAGATGGGTGTTGGGCAAGCGGGCGTGGATTGCATTCAACGCCGCCATCGCAAGTATATCACCGTCTGGCTTGCGCGTGAACTTGTAAGCGCCGTGCGAGGTGCCGATCGCAACCGCCAGCGCGTCAACTTGGGTCAGGCGCACAAAATCCGCGGCTTCTTCCGGATCGGTGACCAGCATGTCGCGACTGAGTTCTCCGTCAAAGCCGTGGCAGTCCTCTGCCTCACCTTTTCCGGTTTCCAAAGAACCCAGATGGCCCAGTTCACCCTCAACCGAAACACCGACAAGATGCGCCATTTCGGTGACTTTTGCCGTCACGCGCACATTGTAATCAAAATCTGACGGTGTTTTACCATCCGCAGTCAGAGACCCGTCCATCATGATCGAGGAATACCCGTTCGTGATTGCCGACATACAGGTCGCAGGCGAATTTCCGTGATCCTGATGCATGCAGACCGGCAGATGCGGGTAGAGTTCAATGGCTGCAC
>NZ_JBVCWP010000429.1:0-2260 GCF_057460485.1 Boseongicola sp. | reverse complement strand
TGATGTGGTGATTGGTGGCCAAAACGCTATCAATAACCTGCACGGTGCTGCCAGCAACAACTCAAGTACGGACACAAGCGCCGTAGATGACCCGCAAACCGCGAATGTCTGCGGTCTTAATGAGTCGCAGCGGGTAGAGCCGCGGTCTTGGTGGTATTCGTTAGCGCACATAATCGACCGCGCAACGGCGATCAGCAAGAAGCGCACCGAGTGACACGTTACACCAAGCCTCTGACAATCCCTAATGATCTCTTGGAATAGCGCCCACTATGACCGACTTGGGTCAACTTCGGACTCTCGCGACCTACTGCTGCGACGTCTGCTTTCAGGGGGTGATCTCAATGGGTCGACGCAACACTTTGTCTTATGAGGAGGGATGGAGGGTGTTGCGATGGGTCGAAGGTTTCGTCGAGGATTTACGGTGTCAGAGAAGACGGAGATGTGGGATCGCTGGCAGCGGGGCGAGTCGCTGAACTCGATCGGTCGGGCGTTTGGTAAACCGTCGTCGTCAATTTATGGCCATGTTTCGCGGTACGGAGGGATCCGGCCTGAGTCACGGCGTCACTCAAGGCTTGCCTTGACGCTGTCGGAACGCGAGATGATCTCGCGAGGGATTGCAGCGCATCAATCGGCACGGACGATGGCTCGGCTGCTGTGCCGCTCGGCGTCGACGGTGAGCCGTGAGATCAATCGGAATGGCGGCTATGATCGATACCGAGCGGCGCAAGCTGATAAGCAGGCCTGGGTCCGCGCCCGTCGCCCGAAACCTTGTAAGTTGGCGACCAGTCTGCGGCTACGACAGGTCGTGGCGTGTAAGCTGAGGTTGCATTGGTCGCCCGAGCAGATCGCCGGTTGGCTAAAGAGGGTGTATCCGGGAGAAGAGAGACATCAGGTGTCTCACGAGACGATCTATCGCAGTTTATTTGTTCAAGCCCGCGGTGTGCTTAAGAAGGAGCTGCTTTTGCATCTCCGCTCACAACGCGCGATGCGCCGGCCGGGGCCGAAGAAATGGCAAGGCGATGCCCGCGGGCAGATCAAGGACATGGTCTCGATCCGGGAGCGGCCGGCCTTGGTCGAGGATCGGGCGTTTCCGGGTCACTGGGAGGGCGATCTCCTGACGGGGTCGCAGAACAGCTATATAGCGACCCTGGTGGAACGTCACACGCGCTATGTGATGCTGGTGAAGGTGACCAACAAGGAGACGCAGACGGTGATATCCGCGCTTATCAAGCAGTCGAAGAAGCTGCCGAGCGAACTCAAGAAATCCCTGACCTGGGACCGTGGCAAAGAGCTCATGGATCACCGCCGGTTCAGTCTGGCGACGGACATCGATGTCTACTTCTGCGATCCGCGCAGTCCGTGGCAGCGAGGTTCCAACGAGAACACCAACCGCCTGCTCAGGCAGTACTTCCCCAAGGGAACCGACTTATCGGTATACTCGCAGGCGCAACTGAACAAAGTGGCACGGCAGTTAAACGAGCGGCCACGCAAAACGCTTGCGTTCGAAACGCCGGCGGAAAGATTTAACGCTTGTGTTGCATCGACCGGTTGAGGTCGCAGGGGTAAAGCAGACGCTAACGACGCGAAAGCGGACATGCCGGCTGCAATGTCTGCTGTTGGGGGATAAGCGGACGTGGTTTGTCAGGGTCTGTCAGGACCGCTCATAGCCATTTCTGGTCATTGCGAGGCCTCTGAAATGCGGCCGCGCCCGTGTCAGTGGCGGGCTCGTTGTTCCAATTTTTATCGCGACTTCCACATGCTACGCTTGATGCTGACGTGCCGCTAACAACACTGCCCAATCCTGCAGAATTGTGGAGCTGAGATGCTGAGGCTGTCCCTATTTGGCCGATTTCGTGCTGCTGACGCGGTCGGCAACGAAATTTCGATCAAATCAAAAAAGGCCAGGGCGCTCCTCGCCTATCTGGCATTGCCGCCCGGCAAGGAGCGAAGCCGCGAAGAGGTGATGGCCCTCCTGTGGTCCGAGCGAGGCGACGAACAGGCCCGGTCCTCATTGCGCCAGGCTTTGAGTGGGCTTCGGAAAGAACTCGGCGAAATCGCGAACGGGGTCCTCAAGGTCACCGACGAGTGGCTTGCGCTCGATCCCGACCTCGTAGCCGTCGAGCCAGCGGCACCGAGCGACGTGCTTCTCTCAGGTCTGCATATCAGCGATCCGGCGTTCGACGAGTGGCTGCGCGATGAGCGGCTGCGCCATGAGGACACGCTGGTGGCCGACGCTCAGCCACCCGAGCTACTGCTCCCC
>NZ_JBVCWP010000428.1:0-2273 GCF_057460485.1 Boseongicola sp. | reverse complement strand
ATCATATTGAGGACTTGTTTGTCATCGCGACTCAGTGCTCGTTTTGGCCAGGTTCCCTTGATGCCATCCACCGCCTGCGCGAAGCCCTCGGTCCAGGCCTGGAAGCGCTTCGGGGGCAGTTCTCGGATCTCCCCGCCGATCTCTCCGAGGTTCACAGCCTCGTTCAGCGCGCCGTAACGCAACATAAGGATGTCAAGAATACGTTGAATGGATACGTGTCCCTTAACCTCGATCTCCTCCATGAGCGGCATCAACCATTCATTCGGCGATACGAACTCCGGGGCGATCAGAACGGCGGTCAAATAACCATCAATCTGATCCGGCTTGAGCGGGCTGCCTTTGAGTAATTTGGCCAACTCGCCCTGTCGCTCAGCCTCGATTTCTGGCGGTTCGAACTCTTCGTCTTCCCATTCCAGGTCATCTCCAAGACCGTCCATCGCCCGCGCCGCTGCCACCTCCAGCGTTTGTCCGAGAATATCCTCAAAGACGGGTATCTTCTTGATCTCTCGCCCAGCCTCCAGCGCTTGGGCGACAACAGCAAAGCTCATCCACGCGTCAGGCGGGGCGCGGCGATCATGGCGCAATATTAGCGCTGACCGGGCAAAGAATTTTGTCCAATGATCACGCCTTTCATCAAGGTACCCGACGACGATCTTCTTTGTGCTGGCAGCAGTTGACGCTTCTTCAAGCGCTGCCATCAAAGTGGCATCAGAGACGAACCAGCTGCTGGAGATGTCATGTTCTGAGAACCAGTCACGGCTCTTGCCTATCAACCGATTGCGGCGATTGTCCGACAGAGCCTGAAGTTCTCCTTCCGGATCAACCGCCGCGAGAAGTACCGCATTCCCCCCGCTTTGTGGCGTTACATCGCCAATACCGAACATCGGTGCAACATCCAGGAAGCCCGGCGTTGTCACCGCACCGCGCGCCAGTCCGTCGCCAAGGGCGAAGCCAATGGCGGGGGCTACGTAGGACGGCGACACGTCATGCATCGTCATCGCTTGTTCAATTTGCTCAACGATGGTGTTCTGATCGCCTCTGCTGGAACAAGGAATGACATAAGCGTCCTTTACCCCGTGCCCCTCCTTGATCATCGCTGCGGCAACCGCCCGCGTGCTTCCACGGCTACAGACGCCCAAAATGCTCTGCGAGCCGGTGCCGTCAGGAAGCGAAGTCATCACCCGATGAAGCTGCCAATGTTGCGGGACAGTTCCACCTGACGGTTCCCGCCGCAGCGCAGTCTTTATCAGCGTATCAAGCGCTTGTCCGTTTGGCACCCAGTTGCGGATCAGGATCAAGTCGGACAGCAAGGCAGCATCCACATTTGCGCTCTCCGCAAGCAGCCCGAACCCAGCCATGGCCGCATCGCGCATCTCCGCAACCGGATCGAGCAGAAAATACCGCCCCACAGCAATCATGCGGGGATCAGCTTGCGCGATCATCTGCGTCAAAAATGCGGTTGTCACTTGAGCCGGCATAGCGCCCACAATTTCGCGAAGCTCAGTGTAGGTCTCGAAAGGCGTGGACCCGTCCGGGACAAGCCCTTCCGCGAGGTCCGCGACATCTGGAAGCGCGAGGCCCTCGTCTTCCGCTAGAGCCTCGAAGGCGTCGGGTGCCTTGCGTAGTTGGTCGGGCGGGGTGAGACTGGCACGGAGGTAAGCTTGGCAAAGTCCGAAGCAGGTCTCGGCGTCAAGCTCACCTGCTTCAGCCCGTTCTGCCAACCCCACCGTTAGAACCTGGAAAAAGTGGCTCGCCCCCGGCTCCTCATTTTCATTGTTCATGCGCGCTTCGTCCAAGATGCGCGACACAAGGATAAGACAGTCATTGCTGCGCTCTGTGCCAGCTTCAGGCAGCGTGTCGACGAGTTGCAGAACCATTTCTGGATCATACGAAAGAGGTGCCGCCCACCGATCCGCCCACAACAGCGTTCCCCTTGGATCACCTGCGGTTGGCCTATCCATAAGACAAGTATCTACTATCTCAACCACCAATGCCCCCAATTCTTGCAGCTTCCGAACGCGTCAAAGCCTTCAGCGTGTGGCCGGTCTCCGTAGAGGCTAACATTGGCAAGTGGGATCCGAAAGTAGGCTTGGTTCGTTGATCGTTTGAATTCGCCCATCATCAGGTTTTGCGGTTGCAGCGAAAGTCCGGTCTGACGGGCTGCACCGCAGCATTGCCAAGCATGGGCGAACGGCAGCAATGGGCCGGTCGTGTCTGTAAAAGGGCCAGATAATTTAGTCCCCGTGCTGGACCATGAGAAGTCGGTTGTGTGT
>NZ_JBVCWP010000427.1:0-2312 GCF_057460485.1 Boseongicola sp. | reverse complement strand
TGGTTTGGCGAAGCTGCACTGCAGTATCGATACTCTCAATCAATGTCAGCTTTGGGCCGGTTCTGCAGAAAGCGGGACCATACTCGCTCTCTGTTGTCGTTTGTTATGAAACCACGCATGCTGGGTCAAAAGAACTGTGGAGATTAGAATGGCAGCACTTCTTGAGAGAACAGCCTACTCGTATCGAGAGGATCCAGCCGTTCCTGCCTTCGAAGACAGTGGTCAAATAGCGGTCATGGACGGGGACTGCGCACTTTGCTCCTGGGGTGCGCGCACAATTGCGAAACTTGATAACGCCGGGAACTTCCGCCTCTGTCCCGCCCAGTCGAAAACTGGCGATGCTCTCGTGCGCCACTACGGACTGGACCCAGTGGACCCTGAGACTTGGCTCTTTATCGAAGATGGGCAAGCATGGTCCGGCATGGAAGCGATCATCCGGATTGGCGAGCGGTTGGGCGGTGTAGCAAGGCTCGCCACACTTCTGCGTGTTCTCCCGCGAGGACTCCGCGAATGGATATATCGCCGGATTGCGCACAATCGGTATCGCTTCGGCAAGGCCGACATGTGCGCCACGCCCGACGATAACCTGCGTCGAAGACTGATGACCTGAGCAACGGGCGATCTGAGCAACGCGTTCAAAAGGACGGTTTCGGCCGAGGCTGTGTGGAAACGTATATTTCTGCTATTCTGAATGAGTAATCAGGAGATGTCGGATGAAGCGTTTCATTGAAGGTGATAATCGAGAGCAAGGGGTTCTATTCCCCGACCATCTTGAGGACTTCGTGGGCGACAGTAATCCGGTTCGTGCTGTGGACGCGTTTGTTGATGCACTTGATCTGGTCGATATGGGTTTCAGTGACGCTGCCGCGACAGGAAGGCCCGGTTATCATCCGGCGGTTTTACTGAAGATCTATGTTTACGGATATCTCAACCGCATTCAATCGAGCCGCCGACTGGAGCTGGAGACAGGTCGCAACGTCGAGATGATGTGGTTGACCGGTCGTCTTGCCCCCGACTTCAAAACAATTGCGGATTTCAGGCGCGATAACAGCAAAGCAATCCGCAAGGTGTGCAGTCAGTTTGTGATGTTATGTCGTCACGTCGGTCTGTTGAACGGTGACGGTGTTGCGATTGATGGCAGCAAGTTCAAAGCGGTGAACAACCGGGATAAGAACTTCACGCCTGCCAAGGTGAGGCGGCGACTGTCGGACATTGAAACCAGTATCGAGCGCTACCTTTCCAAGCTGGACGCGGCTGACCGCAATGAGCCCGCTTTGCCGCCAGGCAAGATTGCTCATTTGCACGAACGCATCATCAAACTCAAAGAACAACTGGAGGAATTGAAAGCCATCGAGATCAAGGTTCAAAACGCACCAGATGCCCAGGTATCTTTGACTGATCCTGACGCACGCTCCATGCGGCATCGGGGCGGCGGCATTGTCGGCTACAACGTACAAACAGCCGTTGATGTTGAGCATCATCTGATTGTGGCACACGAAGTGACATCATCGGGCAGTGATCGAGGGCAATTGGTGAAGATGGCCAACCAAGCGCGCTTGGCAATTGGCGGCGAAGAGATCACGGTTGTCGCAGATCGAGGATATTACGGCGGCGAACAACTGCTTGAGTGCGCCAACACTGGCATCACAACCTATGTGCCCAAGCCGCTTACATCGAGTGGTCTCAAACGAGGGTTCTTCATCAAGCAGGACTTTATCTACGACGCACAAAACGATGTTTATATCTGCCCGGCAGGTCAGAGCCTGACCAAAGGTGCCCATCGGTCAGATCGTCAAAGCGACATCAACTTCTACCGGCATCTGTCGGCCTGTTTCAGTTGCCATCTCAAGCCGCGCTGCACGACCGAGAAACTGCGCCGCATCCGACGCTGGGATCAAGAAGACGTGCTGGATGATATCGAGCGCAGGTTGGAAGAAAAACCTGACGCGATGCAGGTCCGTAGATCAACCGTTGAGCATCCCTTTGGAACGTTGAAGGCTTGGATGGGATACACTCATTTCCTGACCCGAACACGAGAAAAGGTCGCCGCAGAGATGAGCCTCCATGTCTTGGCGTATAACTTCAAGCGGGTCCTCAAGATCATCGGGATTGCCCCTTTGATGGCCGCGTTGAGGGTGTAATTGGGCCAAACAACGCTAATTGTCGGGCAGATCCCGCGATCAAAGCCCCGACCCGATGAAATAGGACCCCATTTGGGACAAATGGCGCTCCTGGAATAGAAAAACGCCATGGACGGAAAAACAGAGGTCCAAAACACGCAATCAAATGCGTTTCCACACAGCCTCGGCCCA
>NZ_JBVCWP010000426.1:0-2328 GCF_057460485.1 Boseongicola sp. | reverse complement strand
TTTTTGGTGGGCGGCCACGTCGCTTAGGCGCGGGCGGGGGTGTTATGGGGGCGTTTGTGCGGGCGTGCTCGGGGATCAGGTCTGAGTGGGCGCGCAGCCGGTAGCTTGCCCCTTCGATCTGGACGACGACGGCGTGGTGAAGCAGTCGGTCGAGTAGCGCGGTGGCGACGACCGGATCGCCGAAGACATCACCCCATTCTGCAAAACCTCGATTTGATGTGAGGATCATTGCACCCTTTTCGTAGCGGGCATTGACCAGTTGGAAGAACAGATTTGCGCCGCCCTGAGTGATCGGCAGGTAGCCGATCTCGTCCACGATCAGGAGCGATGATCTTGCATAGAACCTGATCTTCTCGGCCAATTGCCCTTGTCGTTCTGCCTTGGCCATGACCTCGACCAGCTCTGCCAGAGTCGCCCGGTAAACTTGCCTGCCAGACTTCACTGCCGCAACGCCAAGCGCTGTGGCAAGGTGGCTTTTACCAGTGCCGGGTGGCCCAAGAAAGTGGACCACTTCCGCGCGCCGGATGAAGTCGAGCTGGGCGAGTGCTGCGATGCGTTCGCGATCCAGTGACGGTTGGAAGCTGAAGTCGAAGCTTTCCAGCGTCTTGATCGGCAATAGTTTCGATGTCCGCAATGCCACATCGATGCGCCGTGTCTCGCGGGTGCTGTATTCCTCCGACAAAAGGCCGTCGATGGCCTCAATCGCGGTGATCTCACCCCGCTCAAGGCGCTGTATGGTGTGATCAAGCGCTTCGAGCGCGCGCGGCATTTTCAAGCCAACCATTGCGCCCCTGATCCGGTCCAAAACCTCGCTCATTGTCTGGCCCCCTGTGCTGCCATGCGTTCACCAACAGCACCGTAAAACTCCAGGGACCGGCGCGCGATGCCTGGGGATGGTTGTGTCGCGCGTTGAACGGGTGGCGCTTTGCGATGCGCGGGATCAACGTGGCGCTGGTTCTTGCCCTCGAGGATAGGATGGCGGGCGATTAGCGTGCCATCCTCAAAGATCCGAACCTCATGGGTGTGGTTTTGCACCTCAAGCACGCGTTTGCGGGTTGTATCCGGGACGCTGTAGGAATTGCCCGCAACGGAGACCATGCCCTCGTGGCTGACCCGGCGTTCAACGGTCAAAACAGCATCATAAGGGATCGCGGGAAGCGGCTTCAGGCTGGGCTGTTCTTCAACAAAAGCCTCATCGACAACGCGCAGCGTCGTTGCATGAATGCGCGGATTGGCGATCTCTGTGCGCCACGCCTCAAACTGGGCGTTCAGGTCGTCGATGTTGCGGAACGTGCGTGCCAGAAAGAAGTCTTGCCGGATATACCTGAAGGGCCGCTCAACTTTGCCTTTGGTCTTGGCCCGGTAGGGCCGACAGGCGCGCGGGATCGTGCCGTAGTGGTTCAGCAAAGCAACGAGAGACGTGTTGTAGGTCACAACACCGCTCTCATCTTCACCTATCACCGCCGTCTTCATCCGGTCATAGAGAATGTGCTCAGGCGACCCGCCCATCGCATCAAACGCCGCGATATGACAACGCATCACCGATTGCAGGTTCTGGCTGGACACAAACCGGCCCCAGAGCCAACGTGAATGCCCAAGAACCATGGAGAACAGCCAAACTTTCCGCGTGACACCGGGTTCGTCCGTAAACTCAACTGAGAACTCAGCAAAATCCACCTGCGCTTGCTTGCCTGGCGGTGTTTCGAACCGTCGCTCAAATGGGCTGCGCTTTGACGGACGAACCTCACGCAAGAAATCCGTCACTGCCGTGTAACTGCCCTCATATCCCACAGCGCGGATCTCGCGCAGCAGTCGCGCACCGCTCAAGTCAGGGAACGCGAGAACTCGGTCCCGCAAAAAGCCCTCAAACGGATCAATCAGACGGTCGCGTGGCGCGCGCGGGCCATAAACGGGCATGTCCAAACCACGTTCCAGATACTTGCGAACCGTCTTACGATCACAGCCAACCTTGCGCGCTATCGCGGAAAGGCTGAGACCTTGCTTGTGTAAATCTTGGATCAAAACGATCTCCTTCAATCCCTGCACCCGACTACCCCTGTCATTCTCAAATTGGGGCATCTGGCCTGTTTCCCGCGGTCCCGACAATTTCTGAATATTTAAGGTTCAGAAATCGCCAGAACCGCTCATATCTGGGGAATTTTCAAACGGCGGTTTTGGGGAGATTACATCCGGCACTCATACCAGCGCGTCATTCTGGTCGCTGATCGAGGGCTGTTGAGCCTGGACAATATCCGGAACCTTACCGAAATGGCCGATCAGGCAGGGCGCAAGCTGGAGTTCATCCTGGCTGTCCCGGCGCGGCGCTAC
>NZ_JBVCWP010000425.1:0-2332 GCF_057460485.1 Boseongicola sp. | reverse complement strand
TCATCAACACTGACCATCACATCGCCGTCCTGAATATTGATCTGGAGCTTCATCGCGCGGCTTGCCAGATTTGCCAGTGCGCCTGTGTCGGTCTCGGAAAAATTTATCACCTGAAGATTATCAAAACGGGCGGTGCTGTTTTTGATCTTGTCCCACCACATCTCGGCAGTCCTGCCGCCATAGGAATAGACAATCACTTTGTCGGCTTTGCCACAGGATTGACGCATCACCTTCTCACTTGGAAGTCCCAAGGCCACCCACACATCAAGCTCTCCGCTCAGGCTTTTCTGCCAAATGTCTGGCTCGTCATCCGTTGAAAGGCCCTTCGTCATTTCCAAATGCTCATGGGCATTTAGCGCAAAAGCGACAATGCGCACCATCAACCGTTCATCCGTCTCTGAGGGATGCTTAGCCACGGTCAATTTATGGGCCTCATAATAATGACGATCCATGTCGGAGACTGAGAGTTCAACTTTATAAATAGTAGCATTTTGCGCCATGATTTGTCCCAAATCTTCAAAGATTGGGATGCCTACTCCGTCTGGTGACCTTTGGAAAGCAGATACAAAGGCAACGAATAATGGGGGGCGAAGAGGTGTTGCCAAGTTGTGTGACCTCACGATGTAGGATGGTTGGTCCTTATCAGGCCAACGCGCACATGGCTGCGCCTGACGTGGGCAACAAAAGTCGGGCATGGCGCCTGTGGTCCTGAGCAATGCGGCATCACCGCCTCAGAGCAACGGACTCACAGTGCTTCCGGCCCAAAGCCACCTTTGAGCAAGGATGTCTATTTTGCATCACAGCTTCCGCAAAGCGGGCGTTCAGGCACTTGCCCCCGCTGGGTCTGGCCCCACTTTGCGAAGAGTTGCTCTGCCACAATCGGGTCACCAATTTTGAGTGATAATTTTTTTGGCTATTTGGCGATCGCGACCGCCTTCCGCACAATGGCAGCCTCAAGTGTCCTTTGACTGGGTGACGTCCTTGATCATCTTACCGAATGAGCGGTTGCTTGCCCTTCTTTCAGCAAGGGTTTCAGAATTCCTGGCGTCTTCAGCGACAAGCTTTTTCCAGCGCTTCAGGCGATCCGGATCAACCTCTCCTGCCTCGACGGCCGCGCTTATGGCGCATCCGGGTTCTGTCTCGTGTTGGCAATCTCGAAATCGGCACGACCCGGTTAACGCAGTGATATCGGAAAATACTTCTTCGATGCCTGCTTGAACATCCGTCAACTGCAGTTCTCGCATTCCTGGTGTGTCGAGCAGCCATCCACCCGCGCCAAGTCGGTGCATTTCGCGATGTGTCGTGGTATGCCGCCCCTTGGCGTCGTTTTCGCGAATTTTCTGCGTCTCGATAAGATCGCTGGTTGAAAGCGTATTGATCAAAGTGGATTTTCCAACCCCCGAGGAACCGACAAAGGCCACAGTCTGACCCTTGCCACACCATGATAACAAGCACGCCGCCTGCGCGCTGTCGCGGGCATCCAGAACCTCGACGCTCAGATTGGCCATCAATCCGGACGCTGCGCGTTGAAACTCCGCTGGATTATCGGTCTGATCTGCCTTGGTCAGAACGATTACCGGCGTGACATCCGCTTCTCGCGCAATTGCCAAATATCGCTCCAGCCGTGCTAAGTTAAAGTCCTTATTGCACGAAGTGACTATAAACAGTGTATCGACATTGGCTGCAATCAGCTGGGTTTTTCGCCCCTCACCGGGAGCCCGCCGTTTGAATGCACTCATTCGGTCCAGCAACCGGATGCCATGATGACCCTCTTGATCCAGCAGCATCCAATCGCCCACTGTTGCTTGCCCCAATCCACCGTCTTCATCGTCAGAAAATGGTTCTATCGCGGTTTCGATGCCATCACCGGCGACCCGAAGGCTGTTGCGATGGACGGCCAATACCCGAACAGGTCGAAGTGACGCCAAATCGTCGGGGTCGAGCTGCTGAAGGAAAAAATGACGCCAACCTAGCTCGGTGAGACTTGGCGGGCCTATTTCGGGAATCGGAGTTTTCATATCCGTGTCTTAACCCAAATTGATGCAGGCCGTGGTGATAAAACGCACTTGGCAGGTTTCCGGAAAATGAACCGTCAAAGATGACACTGAAGAGGACAATCGCTTAACCGCAACCTCTCTAAAAGCCCCTATCTATAAGTTTGCAAACAAATCCCGGGCAAAAATGCCCACTCGGACGTATAGGAAGCGCTTTTCGTCTAGGACATCGTGTAATCGTATGGGCTGTGCATCGAGTACGGACAAATTGCACCTCTACAGCTTTGATCTGGTTTCAAACAAGGGCGAGAATTGGGCTCCTTCCGGTGGTTCAAATC
>NZ_JBVCWP010000424.1:0-2359 GCF_057460485.1 Boseongicola sp. | reverse complement strand
GTTCCGAGTGGGCTGTTTCGAACTTAAAAGGGAGAACTTAAAATGTCGCAATTAGAATTCTATACCGGCCTTTCCGCGCTTTGGATCGCTGTGGCCTGGGTGCCTTATATCATCGACAGGATCATGGTGCGTGGGCTGATGGGAGCCCTTGACAATCCAAGTCCGGCTTTGGCTCCCCAGTCGGCCTGGGCGCTGCGGGCTAAAGCCGCGCATAAAGTGGCGGTCGAAGCCTTCGTCGCATTTGCACCGCTTGCGATCCTCGCAATGATACGAATACCCGACGACACATACCCCGGACTGTTGGCGTTGACATTCTTCATCGGCATTTTTGCACACTACGTCATCTATACCTTGGGGATCACTATCCTGAGAACGCTCAGTTTCGCTCTGGCAGCGCTATCAACTCTTGGGTTGGGGCTCCGCGTGCTGGGCTGGATCTAAGGTCAATAGCAAAAGATCTCGAAGTCAGCGCAAGTTATCCTCAGATTATGAGTGTCCACATTGGACTCAGATTTGATGGGGTCGTGGATGGCTCCTGCTCCAACCGGCGTCGCGATGCGCCTTAGGGTAGGTGTCAGAATCTGCACATGAGTGAAGCCGTTCGCAGCTAACAGCCCGAAGGTCCTGTTGGGTCGAAAGCAGACTTGGTCACTTCGGGCGCACGTCAACGTTGAAACAGGCCACCCCGAAGGGCGGGCTGTTTTGTCCTCGTCTATGAGGCAACTCTAGAGGCTTGAGTTCAGGCGCGAGACAACGAGGGACAGAACTTCCGGTCGGGTCTTCGGCGCCACACGCCCATGAGCGCGTTTGGCTCAAGGCACGCATCTGACGGTTTTGGTTGGAACTGTGGGATCATTCGTCGCTGAAGGCGCCTGTCAGAGGGACGAGACGGGCGCTGTCGGATCGACATTGAAGGTCAGTTTAAAACACGATCCAAGAATTTAGACCGGGAGGTCTACTCATCGGACGCGGCCAAGACCTCTCCAGCATAGGCGTCCATCAGCTCCGCGCCAAATTCCTCTGCACCTTCGCGACGCAGATCGGAGATGTGCGCGAGCGCATCATCGCGCACCTGGCGGCTGGGATAGACAGTCACGATGGCAAATCGATCCAATTCGGCATCCATAAGCATGGAATGCTTGGCCCCCAAAGCCAAAAGCCCGGGAAAGTATTTTCGCTTCATGAGTTCCGTTACGTGCTGCAGTGTCTCGGTCTCACCTGTGATCCGCCAAGTCGTGATTGATACAAAGCTCATTTGGTCACCCTCCAATGAAGCCAAGCATAGCACAAAAGTTCATCCTTCCTCCGTGCAAATTGCCAGCAACCACGTCAGACGGTCCGCCACACAGCCACAACGATGAGCTTTGTCAGGCAAGGCAGACCGCAAACCGACCAAGCAGGCGGTGGTTTTGCGAGTCACTCAAGGCCTGACCAGGTCCCCTCGGCGACGCAAATGCCAAATAACCTGGCACCTCGACCTCGCCGCTGCGCTAACAATGCGCGCTTGAGGCGAGCGATACGTCTAATCCGAAGAACTCAAGCGCACCCCAAGACCGCCACCGTTCCTGGGAATGAAATCAATGCCAGCAGCCGCCAACGCTCGCGCCATTCTCTGAACGGACTCGGACGATACGCGACGACGCTCTCGCTCAAAATCAACGACGGTTGAAAGGCCCTCTCCGGCCGTTTTGGCAAGCCGCGGTTGAGCATTTTAGAGAGGAAGCGCACGCCCTTCCCCTATTGATTTTTGAAATTGGCATCGGGAGCGTACAGCGCCCCGGCGACTGGGTTCGATTTTGCTGGTCCGATTACAATGGACAGTCACTCCGAATACGACAGGGCAAGACAGGACGGATGCTAAGGCTGCCCTGCACGGAGACGCTTCAACATGCTTTGGACGACGCACCGAGGGTTGGTTTGACGATTCTGACGCGGCGCGATGGCCAGCCAATGTCCTATCGATATTTGGCACAAATCATGCGCAAGGAGCGCCAACGTCTCGGGCTACTTGAATTTGACCTACATGCGCTCCGCTATCGCGGCGTTATGGAGCTTGCCTGGGCCAATTGCACGGACGACGAAATAGCGGCATTCAGCGGGCACGCATCAATTGCCATGATACGGAAATACGCAGGAGAAGCGCGTCAGGAAATGCGCGCGCGCTCAGCGGCAGAAAAGCGTGCACGAACATAGACAGAACGAACGCTGATAACATGAGTGATAACAGCTTGACGCGAACGCTCGAGAAACCTAAGCAGCACGGGCTTCCGGCGAGTTGGCGGAGTGGTTACGCAGCGGATTGCAAATCCGTGTACAGGAGTTCGATTCTCCTACTCGCCTCCAAATTCCAAAATATTTT
>NZ_JBVCWP010000423.1:0-2403 GCF_057460485.1 Boseongicola sp. | reverse complement strand
GGGTCGTTCGGGTCCGGAATGGCGCCAATATCGATCAACGGCTGCAGTTTGGCGATGTCGGTTTCCAGCTCCTTGCCCGACCAGAACTCGGTCTTGAGGTCGTTGTCGGAACTCGAAAGCATACTGTCGCGTGTGTTCTGGACAATGTCGCCGAAATCCGGCAACAGCAAGTTTATTTCGTGTGCGGCATCTGTGGCACCGGGGTTGGCCGAGTCGACGCATTTGGTCTTGCAGTCCAGCAGGCTTGGCATTCCGAGGTAAGAGCCTTCTTCCGGATCAGTGCTGTTCGCGCCCGATTCAAAAGTATTCCTTTGCGGTATATCGACGAAGTCCTGACTGTGGACGCAGTATTTATTCCCGAAGTAATTATCATTCGAAGACTTGATATTGTCGTGCGCCCATACGCCTTCGTACAGCGGGCATTCCTTAAAGATGTTGATGACGGTTGTTCCAGACCTCTTAACCTGCCAGCTGGGAAAGCCTATAATTCGCAGCAGGTAAGTCCCCACCGGATTGTCTACGATGTCGTCTCGGTGCAGTTGTACCGTCACGGCGTTAACATCCGCCGCAGTCGCCGGAGCGGAAACCGTTTTGGCGCCATCATCGTAGTCGGAAAGAATGATGTCTTTCAGGTCTTCGTTGATCACCCGCCCGTAACCGGCGTTTGGCATGTTCGCTAACACGTACTCGCGGGCCGCCAAACGCGCATCGGCCAGGCTTCCGCCGTTCAGAATTTCCACGATAGCGGCGTGCGAGGCGACGTCAGCCGTCAGCTGCAGCCGCTCTTTTTGTCGCCATGCGTTCGCGGTATCGACCGACAAGCCGACGATGCCTGCGCAGACAATAAACCAGAACAGCGCCATAATCGTTCCGACGGCACTCTCATCTTTCGCAAAGTCTTTAAGAGTTTTGTACGTGAACATAACACTACCCGATTACTTGGGCTCCATTTTGTGCCTGACTTCAGCCTTGATCGTGGTGTCCTTGAAGATTCCGAAAATCCCAAACGCGTCGATGGTTGTCGCAGGGGCGGTGATTGTCACGATCACATGACTGGCGGCTGAAATCTCGCAGGCCACCGTATTACCGTCCCCATCGAAGCAGCGCACTAACGCATCTGGTGCTGCATTTGCGAAGGCTGCGTTGGCTTCAGCATAGCCCTCGCCCTGCCCTTCATCCATCGCGTGCCGTGAAATGGCCCGCGCAGTGTCGCGCGCGACATTCCAGAAGTTGGACTGATTCATGAAGGCAAGGGTAATGTCGGTCGCACCGGCAATCAGCGCCGCGAACACGGGTGCCCACAACACGAACTCAATCGTAACGCCGCCGCGCTCGTCGCGTCGATAAGACTCGTGGTCTCGAAAAGATTTGCTCCTGCAGCGCAAGAACAACTTCTTTGGTGTCATCATTACATTTCAACCCAGGGGCAATGCCGCCAACAGACCATACACGGGCCCATAAGCAGCGGGTTTAATTGTATTTCTGCTCCGGAATATGAGGCTAAGTCGCTATAAGAGCAAGAAAAATTTATTAAAAGTTAAGGGAATTCAAAAACTGTGACATTCTGATTCCTGTTGGCACCTGCCGTTCGCCGCCAACAGTCGGAAATCAGACGCTACTTCAAGTCTATCATTTGTTGGCGCGGCGGAACCCGACGCCTAGCACATTCAACTCCGCCTCGATGGCGGAGCGTTCGCCGAATTCGGTTCGGGCGCCTTCGACCACGGTGTCAAACGTCTTGCGAAGGTCTGATTTTTCCTCAGGTGACAAGTCGTTCCACGGCCGGTTTTGCAGCCCGAGGTAGAGGCAGTAGAAGCCGATGAAGTGCGGTCGGATACCGACCTTCAACAATCGCCGATAGGCCTCTTCCGCGCCCAGCTCAAAGATTTCCTCTGCCGTGTGAATCCCTGCTCTGGCAAACATCTGCTCGACCTTGGGGCCGAGGTTGCGGATCGTGGAAACGCGGCTCATTGCCCCGCGAATTCGGCCAGAATTCTCGGATAGAGCTTGTGCTCCTGCTCCAGAACCCGTGCCGCAAGCGTTTCAGCCGTGTCTTCTTCCAGGATTTCCACTTCTGCCTGCCCCAGAACGGGCCCTGCATCCAGTTCAGCCGTGACCAGATGGACAGAGCATCCGGCAACCTTGTCGCCAGCTTCGATCGCACGCTGGTGGGTGTGCAGGCCGCGATATTTCGGCAGCAGAGACGGGTGGATATTCAGCATCCGGCCTTCCCATTTGGCGATGAAGCCGGGGGTCAGGATGCGCATGAAACCGGCCATGCCGATGATGTCGGGGGCCGCCTCCAGCAGGGCGGCGTGGACCGCCGCATCGAATTTTTCGCGGTCGCCCTTGAATTGCCGGTGATCCACTACCGCTGTCGGGACGCCGAGCGCCCGTGCCTTG
>NZ_JBVCWP010000422.1:0-2405 GCF_057460485.1 Boseongicola sp. | reverse complement strand
GTCCTGCAGAAGCGCCGAGCACGATCAGCATCAATAGGATTACCAACTTAAAACCATTCATCGTACGCTTCTATCTATGTCCGATTTGATTCACCAAGAGTCATTCTACTTCAAGCCAAGTGAGCTTCCGCTTATGGCCGATAGCGGAACTCAGTGACGATCTTCACCCAGGCAGATTAGGTTCTGCTTACTGACGCAAAGCGGAAGTCGGCCTCTTGTAGCCTCCAATGGCTGCTTTCGACCCCAAACGGAACTCGGTTCCATGGGTTCGCCCAGCCATCGACCTGCCAAAAGCGGTGCGACGATTGCATTCATTTTGCTGCGCTAGACACTGTCGCTCGACAGCCCCCTGCTGCCGCCCAGCAGGTGGTCAGTGTCCGCGATGGACTGGCAGCAATTCAAGGTCAATTCCCTCTCTCTGCTGTCGCTGGATGACGGGCTGTGAAAACCCGATGGTTGATGCCGTGTCGTGGCGGCACGAGAACCCGAGCCGTCGATCTACCGCGGCGCGTTCCGAAAATGCAGCGGGTCCCGCAGATTCTGTAGTTCGCGATAGTAGTAAAGAGGTTGAGGGCGTTTGCCGTTGAATCTCAGCCGTCTCAAAAACTTGACCTCATCGGTCGAGATATCACCGCTGAGGGATGAATCGCGAAGGAATTCGACCAGGCCCGGCTCGTCGTCGTCCAGTTCGTCCGGTTCGGTTTGGACAAATGCAAACTTCTTCGGATGCCCCGGAACGAGTCGCTGGTTCAACAGGATTTCCATGCTGAACGTCTCGAGATCGATGTCCCAGGCGGCAATCAGCGGATCGAGGAACGATACGCAGTTTTCGTTTGACACGTTGAAGATGTTCGTGTCGAGAAACTGCAGGATGACGACCCGCATCTGTGCGTAGCTTTTGCCGCTCAGTTGGGCCACGTCGCGCAGCCATTTCTCATTGTCCAACTCCGTCCTGGCGACCCGGCTGACGACATCCAGCAAACGCTGGGTCACGAACCGCTCGAGTTCGCCCAGAGGCTGCCTTTCGAAAATCGCTCGAATTTCGTTCAGTTTTCGTGCCGTGCATTTACGCAGGATCAGGTCTCGAACGTCCTTCAACAGTGGCGCGGGCGCGCCTTCCAATCCCCGCTTGAGATGTTCCATTCGTTCCGCACGCGCCAAATTGGCGAGTTCATCATTCGGGAACTGCAGGAACTGATCCATCTTCTGATAGATGTCCGTCCTATCGGGCGCGGGCGGCAATTTCTTTCCGGTCAGGAGCTGGGAAATGTAAGATTCGGTCACTTCGGCCGCCGCGGCCAGGCCCTTTTGATCGAACCCCAATTCCTTCAATCGTGCTTGGATGATCGAGGAAACTTTCATCTGCGGTTCCGTGTTGTTAATCAAAGATGTTAACTCAACATATAATCTCAAATTCGAATTGACTATTCAAGTTACTTAACATAATATGGTTAATGGATCGAAAGGGCATCTGAAATA
Source organism: Boseongicola sp. (assembly GCF_057460485.1). NCBI lineage: Bacteria > Pseudomonadati > Pseudomonadota > Alphaproteobacteria > Rhodobacterales > Paracoccaceae > Boseongicola > Boseongicola sp. The sequence continues at coordinate 926 of NZ_JBVCWP010000422.1, read as the reverse complement.
ATTAACTAAAAAAATTATCTGACAACCCCTCTCGGCCATTCAAGCGTTAGGAGAAACACATGTATGCACGCCAAGTAACGATGCAACTCAAGCCCAACATCAGAGCCGACTACACCAAGAAGCTGGAGTCGGAAATCATCCCGATGCTGCGCAAGCAGAAAGGCTTCCAGGATGAGATTTCCTTTTCAAGCCCGACAGATAGGCGCGCTTTTGCAGTGAGCCTGTGGGATACCAAGGAAAGTGCAGAAGCTTACAACAAGGGTTCATACGCCGAAGTGACCAAACTGCTGTCGAGCCTGGTTGATGGAACACCGGAGGTCAGAACCTACGAGGTTTCCAACTCCACTTTCCACAAGATTGCCGCCAGGCAACACGCGGCCTGAAGCAACGGGTTTTGATGGTGCAACGGACGGGGCTCGCCCCGTCCGTTTTTTATTGCCCCACCTGATCTGCTGCCGGCCACGTAAGGTTTCTCTCGCTGCTGCGTCTGCACAGCGAGCCTTGATACGGCACGGGGCGCAAGCCCTCATCCGGTACCAGTCCAGTCCCCATGTGTGCTCGCGTAGAGACAACGGGCTCTGGATGGGACACGATCGCAACTGACAAATACTGTACCGCAATGGAGAACCACTATGTCCAATACAATCCGGCCACATGTCGGCTTTCGTTTCGTCGCCGGCGTGGGTCTCGCAGCGGTGTTCCTCTAGCCGCAGCCCCGGCTCCGCGCGTCGGAGTTTGCCTTACAACCGAAGTTCTGCTTTCCGCCACTTAGCGGAACAAATGCCAGGATTCTGCCTAACTTCCGCTTCCGACCCATTGCAGTCCTCCAGCTTGTTTCCTCCGGCATGCATCAAATCGCAATACGCTAACAATCAGCGTAAACTGAAATTTGCGGTATCGGCCGCTACTTCTTCGCCAGATTATTC
>NZ_JBVCWP010000421.1:0-2410 GCF_057460485.1 Boseongicola sp. | reverse complement strand
TTCTTTCCATAATCATCTGCGCTTTCGGCGGCGTACTGGGCAGCGGTCTTGCACCCACCATCCTGTCCCCTCGCAGTGCCTTGGCACCGATCTATTCTGCAATCGTTGCTTCGGTGATCGCGGGCCTGCCTGCAAATGATCCTAATGCGGCCCCTACTGTCATTGCTGCGATCATGATGGCCACGACGGTAACCGGATTTATCCTGTTGGCGGTCAGCTTCGGCAAGATCGGAAACCTGATCAGGTACATTCCCTATCCCGTAATGGCGGGCTTCTTTGCCGGGATCGGGCTCATTTTCGTTATCGGCGGCCTGAGCGTTTCAAGTGGTTCTGCCCTCTCTCTGAACAATCTCAGTTACCTTTTTTCCAGTGCCGGTATGCGGCTTATTATCCCCGCCGTATTGCTGGGCGTTGTCTTTTCGCTCGTCACACGGCGCGTCAACCATTGGGCGGTGTTCCCGCTGATCATCCTCGGCACGATTGCGCTCTTCTATGGCGCAACAGCTCTCTTGGGTATTTCCGTGGACGAAAGCATCGCGGGCGGGTGGCTGCCAAAGCCGTCCGAAGCGGGCCTCAAACTGCCCATCATGACCTTCGACGACTTGCACCGTGTTCAATGGGCCGTCGTGTTTGCCCAAGCGGGCGCCTACGCATCGCTCGCTGTCATCGCGACGCTCATCCTGCTGGTGGATGTGTCCGGCGTCGAAATGATAGCAGAATGCGAACTTGACTATGAACGCGAACTCAAGACGGCCGGACTAACCAACATCGTGGTCGGCTTGTCTGGCGGATACGCGGGCATACAGTCCGCGCCGGAAACCGCGCTTGCCGTCAGGCTTGGCGGCAATTCCCGCTGGGTCGGTATCTTCTATGCTATCCTGGTCGCAATTGTCATGGCAATCGGCTCCGATATCGTGGCTTTAGTTCCGACCTTCGTGCTGGGCGGCCTGCTTTTCTACCTCGGGCTTGATTTTCTCCTGACCTGGACGTGGGCCAAACGTCATGAGCTTCCGGTTCCGGATTTTGCGATCGTCATGGTTATTGTGGCGGCAATTGCCTTCGTCGGGGTTCTTGAGGGAATCGCCCTTGGAATTGCCATTGCTGTCGCTCTGTTTGTGATCAGCTACAGCAGGCTGAGCTTCGTAAAGGCGGACATGGGCGGAGACACCTATGACAGCATCGTCGTAAGAAATCCGGTCGCACAGGCGCACCTAAATCGGGAATGCGGCAAGATCTGGATCATGAAGCTACAGGGCTTCTTGTTTTTCGGCACTGCGGATCGGCTGTTCCGGTTGGTTCAAAATCGGATCAAAGACGAAGATGTGCCGCGCCTGGGTTATCTTGTCCTGGATTTCCAGCGGGTCGACGGTTTGGATGCGACTGCGGTGCAAGTCCTCGTGAAACTCGGAAAATACGCGAAACGCGAGGGCTTTGTCGTCATAATGTCAGGGTTTCGCGAAGCGGCCAGAAACAAGCTCAATTCGGCAGGATTCGAGGCTCTGACGGGGAACGGCGACGCCGTTTCCGGAGCGGTGGTCGGAAGGTCAATTGAGGACGCCGTCATGTGGTGCGAAGACGATATCCTGTCGGGCCTCGAACATCCGCACCGAGGGTTCGAGGATACACTTGAGAGCCTTCTGGAGCAGATGATCGGCACATGCGATTCTGCCTTACTACTGGCGCCGTATTTCGAGAAAAAGGATATCCGCGCTGGGGAATTTCTGTTTCAAGAAGGGGATGACGGAACCAGCCTTTATGTCTTGGCTTCGGGCACCGCTTCGGTTGTCGTGAATGCAGGCTCGGACGGGAAGCGTACGATACGCAGGTTCGAACAAGGCACCATTTTAGGAGAAATGGCACTATTCACAGGCGACAAACGGTCTGCGTCCGTCCACATCGACGAGGATGCGACTTTCTACTGCCTCCATAAAGCCGAATTTCACAGGGCGCAGGAAGAAGAGCCCGTCGCAACCGGGCGGTTTCAATCCTATATCGTGTGTAAGTTGTCGGAGCGGTTGGACCGCGCCAACAAGGAAATCCGTACTTTAGGTTGAAGACCTGACGACCTGACGACACTGTGAAGCGCCATGATCGCGATCGCGCCAACACGGTTATTGTTCAACCCAACAACTGGTTCGAGATTTTCCACATAAATTCACTTGCGCACTGCTCCGTTTCAGACATCGTCGGTTCTGGTCTTGGCCGGTCGCGGGAGAATCCGAGCCCTTGCCAGTCTGCGCGACGTCAAGAGCTGAACACAACCGGTCGACGTTTTTGGCCGCTATGTCCAGCCCAAAGAAAATCAGCAGATGTCTGCGCTCGGCGGTGGCGAGTTACTTGCTGGCAATGTCCGACATTGCCAGATGGTCCGAGACGACCACGAAGATAATCCCGTCCGATGCGTAGATTT
>NZ_JBVCWP010000420.1:0-2417 GCF_057460485.1 Boseongicola sp. | reverse complement strand
TTTGGAAAGGAGGCGTCCCCATGTCGAAGGATTGGAACACCCGAACTAAGCTCGTCCATTCGGGGACCCGGCGCAGCCAATATGGTGAAGTGTCCGAGGCGATTTTTCTCACCCAAGGATTTGTCTATGACAGCGCCGAACAGGCCGCGCAGCGGTTTGACCAACTGGGCGAGGACGAATTTATCTACGCCCGCTACGGCAACCCAACCGTGGCCATGTTTGAAGATAGGATCGCCGCGCTTGAAGGCGCCGAAGACGCCTTTGCAACAGCCAGCGGCATGGCGGCGGTAAACGGCGCGTTGGTGTCGATGCTGAAAGCAGGTGACCACGTTGTTTCGGCGCGCGCCCTTTTTGGCTCGTGTCTTTATATTCTTGAGGATGTACTGACCCGCTTCGGCGTCGAAGTGACTTTCGTCGACGGCACGAACCTTGACGAATGGCGCGCAGCTGTGCGTCCCGACACCAAAGCGGTGTTCCTTGAAAGCATGTCAAACCCGACGCTTGAGGTGATCGACCTCAAATCTGTTGCGGAAATTGCGCATGCTCATGGGGCAATCGTGTTGGTCGACAATGTTTTCTCGACACCGGTCTTTAGCCGCGCGATCGCGCTTGGCGCGGATGTCGTTGTCTATTCGGCAACCAAGCACATTGACGGGCAAGGCCGGGTTCTGGGCGGAGTGATCCTTGGCACCAAGGACTTCATCCGCAAAACGGTCGAACCTTACCTTAAACACACCGGCGGCGCGATGAGCCCGTTTACAGCATGGGTGCTGCTTAAGGGGCTGGAAACACTTGATCTTCGCGTGCGTGCCCAAGCTGATGGAGCCCTTAAGATCGCCAAGGCGCTAAATGGTGATGATCGCCTTGGTCGTGTCATTTACCCTGATCTTCCGAACCATCCGCAACACGAGATCGCCAAGGCCCAACTTGAACGCGGCGGAACAGTCGTTTCGCTTGAAGTGAAGGGCGGGCAGGCGGCGGCTTTCCGGTTCTTAAACGCGCTAGAAATCGTGACAATTTCCAACAATCTAGGTGATGCCAAGTCCATCATCACGCATCCAACAACGACCACTCACCAGCGCCTAAGCGAGGATCAACGTATGGACCTTGGAATTACGCCGGGCCTTGTGCGCCTAAGCGTCGGGATCGAGGATGCTGACGATCTCGTCGGTGATCTGATGCAGGCGCTCGATGCGGTCTGAGCGGGGTCCTTTAATGCGCCGCGCGTTGCGCGTCGCGAGGGCCAGGGGCTCTGCTCCTTTCGGCCTTTGGCCGATCCCCTCGAGGTTTTTGGAAAAGGTGGAAGGGAAGGGCGCGCGATGAAGCCGTTTCTTATTTTGCAGCTTCGGCCTGAAGATGACGCGGCCGATGGCGAGTATCGGGCCATTCTTCAAAAGGGTGGACTTGATAGTGCACGTGCCCAACGCATCCGCCTTGAACGTGACGGGTTGCCAGACGGCCTGAACTTTGACGCCTTTGCAGGTGTCGTCGTTGGCGGTGGTCCCGGCTGTGTCAGCGATGCGCCCGAAGACAAAGCCCCGGACGAGGCCCGCGCAGAGGCCGCAATGCTGTCACTTATGCCAGAGATCACCGAACGGGATATTCCGTTCATGGGCTGTTGCTATGGCATCGGTATTCTGGCGCATCATCTTGGAGCGGAGGTTTCCAAGGCGCGTTTTGGCGAACCCGTCGGTCCGGTTGCCTGCGAAGTCACCCAAGACGGCGCCAACGATCCCCTACTGAAGGGCTTGCCCCGCGCTTTTAATGCGCTTGTCGGCCACAAAGAAGCCGTTCAGACTTTGCCCGCTGGCGCTGTCCACCTGATGTCGTCGGCGCCGTGCCCCTTTCAGATGATCCGCTACGGTAAAAACGTGTACGCCACACAGTTCCACCCCGAAGCCGACGGCGATGTCTTTGCCGAACGCATCCGCATCTACAAGGATCGCGGATATTTCCGGCCCGATGCTGCAGAAACCCTGAAACGAGCGGTCTATGCAGCTGATGTTTCAACCCCTCCCGACATTCTCTACCGTTTTTTTCGCCGCTACTTTTGAACCGTTTGTAACCCTGGACCGTAAAAGAAAAGTGATCTTGCTGGAACCACGGCCATTCGGCCCCACGTAGCAGGTTCCCCTGAAGGAGAGAGTGCCATGAACGTCCATTCCACCGATTTTGATCGTGAACCAACCCGGGGTGAGGCGAAGGAGGCGCTTGCGCTTTTGCGCGCATGGGCTCGTGACGCCGATACCGCTGAGATAGACACGCTTGATCCCGCAATCACACGGCTTTTGCCCAGTTCCCCGGATGATTACCCGGCGTTAACAAGAGAGTACGCCGCAGACTTCACAGTCAACGCCGACTACAAGGCTGACCTTCCAGACCTGCAAAATGGCCCGGAATCGCTGATCAAAGGCGCC
>NZ_JBVCWP010000419.1:0-2435 GCF_057460485.1 Boseongicola sp. | reverse complement strand
GGTTGTCGACGGAGGACAGTTATGCCGATCCCTGAAGTCATGAAAGGCGTGCAACTTACCGGTCACGGCGGACCGAAAAAACTTCTTTGGAATGAAGATATTCCGACCCCGAGACCCTGTCAGGACGAGGTGCTTATCAAAGTTCTCGCGGCAGGCGTAAACAACACCGATGTCAACACGCGCATCGGTTGGTATTCCAAGGAAATTAATGGCAGTACGGATGACGCCTTGGACTCTGCGGATGTCGACTCCGGCGGATGGGCAGGCAAGCTTTACTTTCCGCGGATTCAAGGCGGCGACCTCTGCGGCGAGGTGGTTGGGCTGGGCCCGGACGTAACAGACGTCCGTCTCGGAATGCGTGTGATTTGTCCGACCAACCAGCCAAACCCGACCACAGGTGCGCCGACGCGCTTTCTTACCATCGGTTCGGAATTTGACGGAGCTTTCGCGCAGTATTGTGTCGTATCTGCCCGGCAGCTTTACGATGTTAGCGAGGCGCCGCTGTCAGATTTGGAACTCGGCGCGATTCCCTGTGCGTTTGGCACCGCCTACAATCTATTGAGCCGATCCGGGGTTGGGCCCGACGACCATGTCCTGATTACAGGCGCTTCCGGAGGTGTCGGTCTTGCGGCGGTTCAACTGGCGAAACTGAGAGGTGCGAAGGTGACCGGCGTAGCAAGCGCGTCAAAGCACGATGTGGTGCGCGAGGCCGGTGCCGCCGAAGTTTTGGACCGCACTGAACCTCCTCCTACCCGATGTGTGACCGCCGTAATGGATATTGTCGGAGGAACTGAATGGCCGCGGTTGATTGAAGCCCTGAAGCCCGGCGGGCGATATGCAACTTCGGGCGCGATCGCAGGGCCAATAGTCAGCGCAGATCTCCGTACACTTTATCTGAACGACCTCACATTCTACGGGTGCAGTTACACGCCGCAAGACGTGTTCAGCGAATTGGTAGCCCTGATCAACCAAGGACACGTGAAGCCGCTGGTGTCCAAGACATATCCCCTCAAGGACATCGCGCTTGCACAAGCTGACTTCATCGCCAAGAAATATCCTGGAAAGCTGGTGCTCATTCCTCCGGACGATTAGCATCTCACAAAACTTTAGCAGATGCCGGTAATGGATTAAGGGCCCGCTCAGGGCTCAGAGCGGACCTGCGCCGCAAAGCCTTGCCAAGGTCCGCCACGCGGACAAAGCTGCCGTTCGTCGTGTCAATCGAGTCATTCTAGTTTGTCGATGTGGGAGCTTCAGGCCAAACATGCGTTTTTCTGCGACGTCTGGTAATATTTCTGCGGCTTTAAGCATCCAAGATTATTTTTTTAAGGATTTTGACATGAGTGACCTTCGCCCCCAGTGCACACGTAGATACAATTCCGACACCAGCGACTCTGATGTATGGGCCCGCTTTGAAGCTCGCGCCGATGACGTTTTCGTTTGTACGCCGCCCAAATGCGGAACAACGTGGATACAGTCGATTTGCGGGATGTTGATATTTGGCGATCCGGCAGTGAACCCGGGGATCGGCACTGTTTCAAAATGGCTGGACAGCAAGTTCAATGACGAGCAAGAAATGATGGCGCTTCTCAAGTCTCAGCCGCACCGCCGATACATCAAGACACATATGCCTTTGGACGGCATCACCTATGATCCTCGCTGCACCTACTTGGCAGTCTACCGACACCCGTTGGATGTGGTGTTTTCTGTGCAGAACCACCTGAAAAACATGAAAAGCGACGCTCTGGATCGCTTTGTAGCTGACGATATTAATGGGGGTGTTCAAACCTTTATCAGTAAGCCGTTTGCTCTCGATCAAAACATTGCGGAGTCACTCGAAGGCCTGATTGTCCATTACAAAAGTTTTGCCAAATGGAGCTCGGTCCCTAACATCCACATGTTTCATTATGCTGACATGACACGAGACCTTAGAGGCGCAGTCGCGCGAGTGTCAGAAATTCTGCACTGCAACTTCAGTGAAGAACTCCTCGATGCGATCACATTGGCAGCGACATTTTCAAATATGAAAAAAAATGCGTCCAAATTCGCGCCATCTGCAGACAAGGGAATTTGGAAGGATAACGCTCAGTTCTTTGAAAGCGGCACTAGCAATAAGTGGGAGGGAATTCTGACCGAAGAAAGCCTGGCCATGTATGATGATCGAATGACCGAGTTGCTTTCTCCTGAGGACAGGTCGTGGCTCGAAAACGGCTCCACAGCTTAGTCGCTTTGGGCTAAAAGCGGTCATTCAGCCAAACCGGGATCAGTCGTTCCCAGCGATGCCTCGCGGTTTTTTGGACTTTGGCTGCGGACCAGTGTCAGGTCGCAGCCCAATCCCTTGCTTCTTCCACTCGGGAATATCGCACCGCGGCATGTTCTTGCGCCGCCAGATCAAATTTAGAAAGTTGGCTGCTCCAAGAACGCCAGGATCGGAATTT
>NZ_JBVCWP010000418.1:0-2443 GCF_057460485.1 Boseongicola sp. | reverse complement strand
GCGGTTTTGCAGGACGCGGGTTTCTGAATGTGCGCCACGGTTGCTGCCATTTCCCAAGACTGGACTGCGAGAGCGGGAGAATATTTAGTGTACGAGTTTCCTGGCACAACCTCTTCGATTTTTTCAAGTTGCTGTTCGAGAGACTCGGCCGCGACTGGAAACGCTAAAATGATCGACAAAGCAGCGATGAAAAGGATTCCCAATGCGACTGCGATCAACCTGAATGTTTCATGATGAACTACAATTCTTGCAGATTTAACCGACATCTCACCCCCTCCAAATACTACTTGAAAACTTAATATACCTAGAAACGGCGGGCCCAGTGTTGATCAAGATCAATGGAGTGCCCGGCGACGGAACCTGAAACGGCGGTCACGGCATATGTCGGTTTCGTGCGCACAGCAGACCTTCATACGAATTGCAGCAAAAGATCTTTTCCCGCCCCTTCCGTTGAAGAGGGACGTGTTGCTTGGCTGGAACGGCAAGGATACGCGCTGCAAGATCACTTCTTATCGCGCGCGGACTTTTCTTCTTTGGTCAGCTTGTTGTTCCAGACATTTTTGCTTAGGCCCAACTCACTTGGGAACGGTTTGGTCTTGCCGAACCTGACCTCGCCACCCTTGTTCAAGAATTCCTGAATAAGCGCTTCATCCGTGGTTTTTTTAGGAACATGTTTCATGGAGACATGCCTACCCGGTGGGCGGATACTTGTCACGCACCATCCGGGCATCCCGCTTGCCGATGCTCCCATTGGTCAGATGTTGAAGGCCAAGTGTAGGGAATTCTATGCTCCAATGGAGAAAACCGACGTAATGGCCGGTCGGTAAAACATCGAGGTGAGAAATCTTGCCATATAAAGCTACTTTACAGCGCCATTTCTAAGAAAGTCATTCTTCGATAGACTGAATGGCGCCAGCTATCTCAAAAAGGATAATCTCCGTGCCGTTTGCGTTTTATGATCTGGAGACCACCGGCACGGAACCTGCCTTTGACCAGCCGCTGCAGTTTGCCGCCATCCTGACCGACGATGACTTCAACGAGATAGAGCGTGTCAATCTGCGCTGTCGGCTCGCGCCCCATATACTGCCCAACCCCTATGCGATGATCGTCACTGGTTTGACGCCGGAAGAGGCCACCGACAGCACCCTGCCCTCTTACCTCGAATTCGCACAAAGCATCCGCTCCCTCATTCAGAAATGGGCGCCGGCAACCTGGGTTGGCTACAACACCATAAAGTTCGACGAGAGTTTTCTCCGGCAGATGTTCTATCAGACCCTGCAGCCCGATCTGTACGAGACTCAGTTCAACGGCAATGACCGGCTCGATATTATGCTGGCGGTCCAAGCGGTCTGGGTCTACGAGCGGTTGATCCTGTCCTGGCCCGAAGACGACCTGCATCAGCCGATCCTGAAGCTGGATCGCCTGGCGCCAGCCAACGGGTTTCGCGAACACGACGCTCATGACGCGCTGGGCGATGTTCTGGCTACTATTCATATCGCCCGACTGATCCGGGACCGGGCACCAGAGCTTTGGGAAAGCATTCTGGCAAACCGGAACAAGCACGATGTTGCCCAACGCCTTGAGCGCTTTCAGCCAATGGAGCTCATCTTGCGCTACAAGGGCCCGCCGTGGATCTGCACCGGCTGTCTCTGCGGTTTTTCCCAGGACAACCCCAACAGCGCCGGCTTTTTCGATCTGAATTTGGCGGATCCTGGGGATCTCGTCGATGCGGACGATGCTGCACTCGCCAGAGCGGTTAAGGCTTCGCCCAAAATTATCCGCAGTGTGTCGATCAACAATGTCCCCAACCTGTTCGATACCAGAAGCACCAATCCCGAACTGTTCGAGAAAGCGTCCCTCATTGCCGCCCGGCCTGATTTCCAGAAAAGGGTCGGGCGCGCGATGGCAGCCCGGTTCAAGGATAAGGAACTCGATGAAGAGCGCCCGGTCGAAACTCGAATATACGAAGGCTTCTATAGTGGCGACGACAAGGCTCTGCTGCGCGAGTTCCAAAGCTGCGACTGGCCGCAGCGCTGGGACATCGTTCTCCAACTGGAAGATCCGCGGTTGCAGCAGTTGGGGCGCAGGCTGGTTGCGTTTCACAAGCCCGGAGTTCTGGATGGCCCGACAAGGGATGCCGCACTCGCCTACCTCAAAGAAAAGTGGTTGGCGCCGGCGGAAGACGCGCCGAAATGGACCAGCTTCGCGACGGCCGAAAAGGATCTTGCCGAGATCGAGGCCGAGGGTCTGGCATCTGGAGAGATGATTGCGGGATGGAAGGCGTTCTATTCTGAGCGGAAAGCCTGGCTGGAGATGGGCCGGATTCGCTAGTTTCTGGCGCAACAAAGCCAATTGCTTGATCCGCTGTGGTTCTTTTGAGTCCGAGTTCTGATGGGGGTATAATTGGGGGTAGTAAGCTTTAAATAAATATAAATACATATTT
>NZ_JBVCWP010000417.1:0-2460 GCF_057460485.1 Boseongicola sp. | reverse complement strand
CTGCAGGCGGCTTCTCAGCGACTTAGGGAGGCCGCAACATTACTTACCTTAGCCGGCTTCTCGATGCTTGCCGAAGAGGTCGAAGAACTGGCGCTACAAGCTAATCTCCAGGCGGCGGAGTGAAGTTGCCCTGTCGTGTCACGTAACTGCCCGAAGACGCTCATAAGCTCCGATTATGCAAGGCAGTTTGCTGAGCATCTTCGGCTGAGTTGAGGACAGCGGGGACGGCCGGTCGTTACTCCGGCAGCTATCCTGACCGATGGGACGGCTGGCGCGCCGTCACGATCCAGGCTGACATCGGCCTCTGCAAGAATTAAGTGCCTTGGCTGCTGGGGCAAGGGCAATGTCCGCTTTGGGTCACTAGCGGACATTGAAGCGCAGATCGGGGATGTCCGCTTCACCCCTGAAAGCGGACATGCAGCCTAGGCGGCAAAACGTCTGCTAAGTGCCACAAGCGGACATGCCGCAGGCCTATCGTTATTAGCAAATCATTGAGTCAGCCACTGCGGCTTACAAGACCCCGGCACGTGAAGTATGGGGTCGTTCCATGACTGAGGCGTTTTCGACATCTCGACTTGCGAACCAGGCTTTGTAACTTCCCCGAATGCTGTCTGTCCGGTGATCATATTGGGCTTCATAATCTGATGCTCGGGCCCAAGGTCTTCCAGGTTCTCGATGACCTTTTTGTCGTTCAAACCGAGGCTCATGATGAACTGCACGCATTGCGTCAGTGAAAGCCGCGACCGCGCCACGCGGGACCTTGAGAAGACTGAGCGTGAGATCGCCAGGCTGATTGATGCCATCAAAGCTGGCGTCCCCGGTGCCGCCGTGAAGGACGAGATGGCGACCCTGGAGGCCAAGCGAATCGAGCTCCTCGCTCAACTGCAAGCAGCTCCCCCTTCTATGCCACGACTGCACCCGAACCTTGCCGAGCTCTACCGCCAGAAGGTCGTCAACCTCTCCGAAGCCCTCAACGATGACGACACCCGACAAGAAGCCGGAGAATGCATCCGTGAGCTCATCGAAGAGATCCGGCTCGTGCCAGATAATGGAAAGCTCCGGGCAGAGCTCTATGGCGAGCTCGCAGCACTAATAAACCTGGCAAACGAACACCCCCGCTCCAAGGGAACGGGGGTGCAAGTAACGCTGGTTGCGGGGGCTAGATTTGCTCAAGAACGTACCAAGTGGACGCTAAAGCGATACGCCTAGTTTGGTTGCGACCGCGCTCATAATGTCCGCTCCTGAGGGTAGAGCGGACATCCCTGATGCGCTTGCCGATGTCCGCTAATGACCCAAAGCGGACATAGGTGGTCATCGCGCTGCGACAGTGTCCATCGATCAATTCGGATAAGTGTGGGGAGCGCAATGTCCGAACAGAACGTGAGCTGTTTCGCCGGTATTTATGCTCCCCGTCATCTTGCCGCTCGCTAGCGAAAATATCGCACTCCACGTCTCATCTTCGGCGTGGCCATAAACCGTCAGGCTTGTCTTGGTTCGTTTAAAGCCGTCAATGGACTCCTCCCGGCCTCGGTCGTCCATAGAAGCCGACACCAGTGACTTCTTGTTGAGGTCAAATATCATCAGAGGCGCGATATAGAGATCTTGAAGAGCTACGGATTTGCAGGGCTCGTCTGGCGTGCAAACCCGCGCTTCGTTGATGGCGCAAATGTAGACCATGTTATCGGCTCGAGCCGTGTTCGCTGAAAACAAGCCGGCCAACAACATGGTGATGTAAATCATCTTCGGAGCGAGAACGAGTCGCATTGTGGTCTCCTGTGCGCCGCTATTGCTGTCGAATGCCATCAGCGGCCGATCAATTGAGGAGCTTCCTCTTAATCGCTTCCCGTCTCTCCGCGTGTATTTTGCTGTACGCGCGCATTTGTACGGGAGACAGAATCTTTGAGAGCGCAGACTGGGTCCACTGGTCCACACCCTTCATATCGTTGTTAAGGCCAACAAGTTGGAATAGGCCAGGTTTCTTGCCTGATCCGCCGGTAACGCCGTGCTTTCTGAAGATCGCCTCACGCTCGCTGTTCGACTGTTTGATGATCTCGCGCACCTGAGGTTTCTGGGACTCGGAAAGGTTCAATCGCGTCTCGAACTGGCTTCTTTGGGCTGCACTCATCGCAAGCAAAGATCCCTGTGCTTGCACATTCGTCGAGTTGGCAAAAGTACTTGCAGCGAAGAATGCCAACGCGAGGAGTGTCGATGGCCTAATCGAAAAAATGAACACTTATGATCTCCCACGGCTATCGCCGATAATTTTTTAGAGGGTAGCTTTCGTAGCCTTAGCTGTACAGAGTTCTTTCCCCCAATGGGAAACCGTTCTTCGACAAGCGGGGAAATTTCGCCGGAGGGGCTAGCCTTACTAAAGCAGCTTTAGTTTTGCTCATCGTGGAGATACAATGTCAGGGGACATTGCCGAGTTCTTGATATCCGTCCACGACATCTCCTCAGAGT
>NZ_JBVCWP010000416.1:0-2500 GCF_057460485.1 Boseongicola sp. | reverse complement strand
CGACGAGGCCCGGCACGTCGAGGTCTTCGCCAAGTACCTCGACACCAAGCTCAGCGGCCTTTTTCGCCTTCGATCCCGCGCCGGGCCCTGCGACCAGAATGTCGGTTTTGGCCGACACGGAACCCGAAACTTTTGCCCCCAAGGCTTCGGCGCGCGCCTTCGCCTCGGCCCTCGTCATCTTCTCTAACGTTCCGGTGAAGACGATGGTTTTGCCGTCAACCGGGCTGTTGTCTGTGGCCGGCCGCGACACGGGCTGAATATCAAGTTTTGCAACCAGCCGGTCGATAGATGCCCGCTCGGCCGTTTGATGAAAAGCGGTCACCAGCGATGTGGCCATCACGCGACCAACCCCATCGATTGCAAGCAGGTCTTCCCAGGTCTCATCGTCATCGATAGACGCGCCCGACATTGCGGCCTCAAATTTATCCCATGTCCCGTAATGGCGCGCCAGAAGAGACGCAGCACCTTCGCCAACATGTCGGATGCCTAAGCCAAATATTAAGCGATTCAGAGGAATTACGCGCTTTTCGTCAATTGCATCAAACAGATTATTTGCAGATTTCTCACCCCACCCCTCGCGGTTCTTAAGTTGCTGGAGCCCGGCGCCGTATCGGTCCCGAAGCGTGAAGATATCGACAGGCTCCTTGATCCAGCCATCCTCAAAAAACTGCTCGACCTGTTTGGCGCCCAGCCCTTCAATATCAAACGCCGCGCGTGACACAAAATGCTTCAGACGTTCAATAATCTGAGCGGGGCAAATCAGACCACCGCTGCAACGGCGCACCGCATCGCCGGGCTCGCGGATCGCCTCGGACTGGCACTCAGGACAAAGCGTCGGGAACACAAAAGCTTTGGCGTCCGCCGGGCGTTTTGCCAGATCAACATCCGCCACCTTGGGAATGACATCACCAGCGCGGTAGACTTGAACCCAATCGCCGACGCGAATGTCCTTCCCATCGCGAATGGTCGTCCCAGTCGAGTCGCGACCAGCAATGTAGTCCTCATTGTGAAGGGTTGCGCTAGACACTACGACACCTCCAACCGTTACCGGATGCAAACGCGCTACCGGACTAAGCGCGCCGGTGCGGCCAACTTGAATATCAACTGCTTCTAGACGGGTCCAAGCCAGTTCGGCCGGGAATTTATGCGCGATGGCCCATCTTGGCGTCGTCGAGCGGAAACCAAGCCTGGCCTGCAGGCCAAGTTCGTTCACTTTGTAAACCACACCATCAATATCGTAGCCAAGTGTCGCCCGCTGCGCTTCGATGCTGCTGTAGTGTTCAATAAGCTCCGCCGGACTTTGGCAGACGCGGGTAAGCGCATTGGTTGAAAAGCCAAGGTCTGCCAAGCGCGCGATCGCCTGACTTTGGGTCTTGCCCAACGGCTCGCTCACGCTTCCCCATGCATATGCAAAGAACTTTAATGGACGCGACGCAGTTATCGTGGCGTCCAACTGGCGCAGCGAACCCGCAGCAGCGTTTCGTGGATTTGCAAAGACCTTGCCGCCTGCCCGCAATTGGTTTTCATTGAGAGCCTCGAAATCCGCGTGGCTCATGTAGACTTCGCCGCGAACCTCCAGAACATCCGGCGCACCGTTCAGGCTGACGGGAACGTTCTTAATAGTTCGTGCATTTGCAGTAACGTTTTCGCCGACGCGCCCGTCGCCGCGCGTTGCGGCATGGACCAGAACACCCGCCTCATATCTGAGAGCCAAAGAAAGCCCATCGATCTTTGGTTCGGCCGTGTAGAACAAAGCCGTTTCAGTTGGCAGGCCGAGATACTTTCGGATCGACGTATCAAAATCGACAACGTCGCTGTCGTCAAAGGCGTTTCCCAGCGACAGCATTGGAATCGAGTGTTCGACTTTCTCGAAGCCGTGCGATGCAGTTGCGCCGACTTGATGGGACGGAGACTCTGGCTGCTCAAGTGTCGGGAAACGCGCCTCAATCTCAAGGTTTCGCCGCTTCAACGCATCATAAGCAGCGTCAGAAATATTAGGAGCGTCTTCGCCGTGATAGGCGTGGTTGGCCTGTTTCAATAGTATAGACAGGCGCTGCAATTCGGCGCGTGCTTGATCCTTCTTCAGATCGCTTACTGGTACGTCACCAGACATGTGAGGCTCCCAAACCCATTTTCACATGGATAGGTTCGGGCAAAGGCAAGGTCCAGCCTTAGCTTGTCACAAGAGATCAGGCAGTTGCGGCAACCGGCTCGGGTTCGACGGCCAGCGGGTCGGGATCACGCAGAACGTATCCCCGCCCCCAAACCGTCTCGCTGTTGTTATCGCCTTCTGTCGCCTCTGCAAGTTTCTTGCGTAGCTTGCAAATGAAGACGTCAATTATCTTTAGTTCCAGCTCGTCTATTCCGCCGCGGATTCAACTCGCCAGTGCAACTTTACCCACGGTATGATGCGTGAGGCAGCGATGCCCAAGTGCTTCTCACCGTCGAAAGTAAAGGAACACGAATGCGAGCCTATCACCGCCTCACTGAGGGGCAGCGT
>NZ_JBVCWP010000415.1:0-2599 GCF_057460485.1 Boseongicola sp. | reverse complement strand
GAGGCCGCGCGCCTCAAGCATCTGCGCGACATCCAAGGCTTTGACGCCTTCAAGGTGCGTGCCGGCGCCGAGGTCGGGCGCAACGCCGATGAATGGCCCGGCCGCACCGAAGAGATCATCCCGACCATGCGCCGCGAGCTTGGTGATGATGTGGACCTGCTGATCGATGCCAATAGCTGTTATTCGCCCGAACGCGCGATTGAGGTGGGTCATATCCTGCAAGATTACGGGTTTTGCCACTATGAAGAGCCCTGCCCCTATTGGGAGCTTGAGCAGACCAAACAGGTCACCGACGCGCTCGACATCGATGTGACGGGGGGCGAACAGGATTGTGATTTACCGACCTGGAAGCGGATGATCGACATGCGCGCGGTCGATATCGTGCAGCCCGATATCCTCTACCTCGGGGGTATCTGCCGCACGCTTCGGGTGGTGGACATGGCGCGCGACGCCGGATTGCCGGTGACGCCGCATTGCGCCAACTGGTCTCTGGTGACGCTGTTCACGATGCACCTTTTGCGGGCGATCCCGAATGCGGGCAAATACCTGGAGTTCTCGATTGAGGGTGCGGATTACTACCCGTGGCAGGAGGGCCTGTTCGTGACTTCGCCCTACACGATCGAAGATGGTCATGCCCGCGTCACCGACGCCCCCGGCTGGGGTGTCGAGATCAATCCCGAGTGGTTGACAAAATCCACCTATCAGATCAGCGACCTTTCCTAGCGCGCGCATTGAAAAGGCGGGGCTGCGCATCGCGATATCTTGCGGGCTAACTGTGGCGATCACAGGAGCGAATGGATAGCCAAGATGAACCGCCCCGGGTTTGCCGGAGGCTGATTTGTCTTGGTTACGCGCCCATATCTGATCTTTCCATAGCAGCATATAGGATGATTGCGTCGGCACTGTGAGCCGGTTGTCATGTGGGGCGGCGAGAATCTCGTCGCAGGCAGACTTTACCTCGTGCTGCGAGCCGTCAAAAACGTCCCACCAACTGATCGCGCAGTCCATTTCTGCAAGTTGTTTTTCGATCTCCGCACATTGATCAACGGGGATCATTCGAAACGTGATGGCGCCCTCCTGGCGAAGGATTTGGCCAATCCTCTACCAGCCGAAGCGTTCCGGGTCGTCAGTTCCAGCCATTTTGGCGGCAAAGACACCGCCTGGAATATTGCGAAGTTGGCCAGCAGCGACCAACGTGGCAGCCTGAAGTCTGCGCTGAGCCTCACTAACGTAAAGCCCCATTGTATCGGGTGTCATTGGGCTGCCTCCGCAGGGGCTGTAATCTGGTGACAAGAAACGTTGGCACCAATAAGCATACAACCGAATCCTCGCAATGGAAGCAGGGAGTGATCCCCACTGCGAGACTGAAGTTATCCTCGCTCATAACCACGTCGGTATCTCTGTGCGCCGTGATCCACTTGTTCAGTGTCGACATGCCAACGCCGAAATCACCGGCAACCTGTTTGCGCGTCAGCCCACTTGTCAGCCCAATCTGCACCGCATCCAGGCGAAATTCATCCGCCCGTTTCAGTCCCATAGCCAGTCTCCTTTGTTGCAGTAAATGCTATCAAAGGAGCGGCATCAAACCGCGACAGGTCCACGTTAGAATTCGTCAGGCAGCACCGCCGCAGGTGCTGACATCAGACAGTTCACCCCGCCTGCCCCGAGCGCGCCATACCAAACTCAATTTCCTCTCGACCAAGGTCTGGCTCCCGACAATGGGCAAGGATTTCGGCGCGCGCCGCCTTGCTAAGGTCCAGCGCTGCCGCGAAATCCTCTGCCTCTGCCCATATGGGATTGCCAATTCGTACGGAAATCGGCGCACGACGCGGAAACCACTGGTGGCTGTCACGTAAGACAGAGCGCGTTCCCACCAACGTCACCGGCATGACCGGAATGCCCGCCTTCGCCGAGATCTGGAACGCGCCAGGAGAGAAACTGAGCAAACCTGGCATCCGCCGCACACGTCCCTCGGGAAAGATAACGAGCCGTTCACCGGCACTCACAGCTGCAAGGGCCGCTTCCTCCACCTTGCGCGGTGAAGTTGCAACGTCGGGAACGAAAACCGCGCCAAGACGGCGCAGGAAGTTGCCAGCCATAAATTGGCGGCCAAACCGTTCCGTTACGATGAAGGTGAGCGGCACGTTTATTGCCGCCGAAATAACGGCCCCGTCGAGATAGCTTGCGTGGTTCGCGACGATGACGACATCGCGTTCAGGGACCTTAGCTAGCTGTTCGACCTCGAAACGGATTCCGGTAAGTCCGAACCAGGTGCGCACCGCCCCTCTCAACACCGAGTGCCGCCAAGGCCTAACCGGGAGCACTATTACAAGAGGCCAGACGAAGACTGCAAGAAGCAACAGCACGCACCACCACCATCCAGCATAGGCAAATTCGCCGACGGTGCCGACACTGCGCATCAAGCGCCCGGCGGCAGCCGAAACGGCTAACCGACCGAGTTGCCACCAAAGCCCGGAACCCGGCTTGCCCAGCGTGCCAGCCTCGTAGAATTCGCGCGTCGTCGATCGACGGATCTTGCCGCTGGAAGTCTTCGGCACAGCGTGAGGCGGCACGAGTAGGATTTCCTCCGGTGGTATTT
>NZ_JBVCWP010000414.1:0-2637 GCF_057460485.1 Boseongicola sp. | reverse complement strand
CGGAGCCTGGAGCGGGCGATTTCGTAATTCCTCACCGGTCCTAGACCTGGTCGCTGGCCCCAGTTCCCAGGTTTAGCCGTACAGCTTGAAGCGGTCATTCTGGTTGTGCTCGTCGATGTCTGCTAATGACCGAAAGCGGACATCCCCTCTCCAGTCTAAGAGCGCTATATCTTCTTGGACTAAAGGATGTCTGGTGCGGAATAGTTGAACACATGAGCCGTGACCCAAAAGGGGGACGTCGTATGGGCGCTGATAAGGCGAGCGGCTGTGCAGACGTGATCCTCGTCGGCGGAGGGCTATCCAGTTGCCTAATTGCGCTTCGTCTTGCAGAGGACCAACCGGGCAAGCAGGCCATTGTTGTTGAGGCCGCAGACCGCATTTGCGGCAACCACACGTGGTCATTCCACGAAACCGACCTTTCAAAACAAGATTTTCGGCGACTGGAACCGGTGATCAGCCATGTCTGGCCAGGTCAGAAAGTCGCGTTTCCGTCTTCTGAGCGGGAACTGTCCACCCGCTATGCCACGATTGCATCTGAAACGCTGCGTGAGGCCGTCTATGCGCTTCAAGGCGTCGATATCCGCGAGAAGACGCCGGTTGATAGCCTGCAGCCCTCAAAGGTAGTTCTGGCGAACGGCAAGACGCTTTCAGCTCCTTGTGTGATTGACGCCCGTGGTTTCGAGCCGCACGCGGCCATAAGGCTCGGTTATCAGAAATTCCTTGGCCAGGAAGTCGAGCTCGCCAAACCGCACGGCGAGACTTTGCCGACGATCATGGATGCGCGCGTGGCGCAACGCGACGGCTACCGGTTTGTCTACGTGCTGCCCCTTTCGCCTACACGCTTGCTGATTGAGGACACGCGCTACAGCGATGGAGGCGATTTGGACGACACTGCATTTCGGGGCGCGATCCAAGCCTATGCTGCGGAGAAGGGTTGGGTGGTTCGCGAAGTCCTACGCGAGGAGCGTGGCGTGCTACCGGTAACACTTGCCGAAGACGTCGACCTCTTCTGGCAAGGGCGCATGGCCGGTGCGGCACCCGTCGGGCTGCGGGCAGGGCTTTTTCAACCCACAACCGGCTACAGCCTCCCCGAAGCAATGCAGGTCGCTAGTATCATTGCAAATGACTGCAGTCCGCTGACTACTCAGACTGTCTGGAGCGCTGTATACGCCCATGCTAGAAAACGCGCCCGCGGTCAGGGTTTTTACCGCTTGTTGAACCGCATGTTATTCCAAGCCGCAAAGCCGGATGAGCGATATCTGGTCTTGCAGCGGTTCTATCGCTTGCCGCAGGGCCTGATCGAGCGGTTTTATGCAGGCAACCTGACTACGGGAGACAAACTACGCATTCTCGCGGGCAAGCCGCCGGTACCGATCCGAAAAGCACTGGCGTGCGTATCGGAAGTGCGAGCCCTTGGCAAGAATTAGCCCAAACATGCTGATATCCTCACCTCAATCCACATCGCGAGAAGCTGTCGTAATTGGAGCGGGGTTTGGCGGCCTTTCGCTTGCAATCCGCCTCCAAAGCGCCGGTATCCAATGCACGCTTCTTGAGAAGCGCGACAAGCCCGGCGGACGTGCCTACGTCTATGAGGAAGACGGCTTTGTTTTCGATGCGGGACCGACGGTCATTACGGATCCTGCATCGCTGCGTGAGTTGTGGGCGCTTTCAGACCGCAACATGGACGACTACGTCGCGTTGCTGCCTATCACGCCGTTCTATCAGCTTTGCTGGGAGGACGGATATCGCTTCAACTATGTGAACGATCAGGATGCGCTCGACCGACAGATTCGGGAGAAGTCGCCGGAGGATGTCGAGGGCTACAGACGCTTCTTAGAATACTCAAAGGACCTGTATCGCGAGGGCTACGAGAAATTGGGCGCGGTGCCGTTCCAAACAGTATGGAGTATGCTTAAGGCCGCTCCGCAGCTTGCGCGGTTGCAAAGCCAACGCAGCGTGTATTCAAAGGTTGCCAGTTACATCAGGGACGAGCAATTGCGGCAGGCCTTCTCGTTCCATTCGTTGTTGGTGGGCGGGAACCCGTTTCAGACATCATGCATCTATGCGCTAATCCATGCCCTGGAACGCAAGGACGGAGTATGGTTCGCACAGGGTGGCACCGGCGCACTTGTGCGCGGAATGGCGAAGCTGTTTGAGGATCTTGGCGGGACCCTCAGAACAGACGCGCCGGTAGATCAGATCGTGACCGAGACCGGCAGAGTCACGGGTGTGGCAAGCCGAGGCGAGTACATCCGCGCGGATATGGTGGCGAGCAACGCCGACGTTATGCACACCTATGGTGACCTGCTGCGAGACGATCCGCGTGGCAAGCATGCCGAAGCTCTCCGCAAGAAGCGGTTTTCCATGTCTCTGTTTGTCATCTATTTCGGCCTCAGGGGACTACGGCCCGATCTGCAGCATCACATGGTGCTGTTCGGGCCGCGATACCGTGAACTGATCAACGAGATATTCAGTGCCAATGCGTTGGCCGAGGACTTTTCGCTTTATCTGCACTGCCCTTCGGTCACCGATGACACTCTCGCCCCGCCGGGACACAGTGCGTATTACGTTCTTTCGCCTGTGCCACATCTTGGCACGGCCGATATCGACTGGGCCGAAGAGGGGCCGCGATACCGT
>NZ_JBVCWP010000413.1:0-2679 GCF_057460485.1 Boseongicola sp. | reverse complement strand
TGAACAAGTTCGAGATGGCCTCGCAGCAGCAAGACATCGCGGGCCACATACAGGCGATTTTTCCCCCAACCGAGTACATTCGGGCCGCGTGAAAACCTTAAAAGTTTGAACTTCAGTCTTTCTTAATCGCTCTGCGCTTCCATCGCTTGGCAGCAGCGGGCCAGATCGCGATAGGCCAGCCTTCTTTTCAGAGCTTTAGCCCTTGAGAGGATGACCTTCGCGCCACCGCAATTGGCTGGAGCGATTTATGTCGAGTCTTGTAAGTTATGCTAGTCGCTTCGATGCGGACGTTACCTATGTAAAATGGGCTTTCTTCCGCTTGAGAGAGGTCGTTTCTGCTGCCAAGCGGGAGCTTGACAAGCATGGAGCATGGCGTTGCCGCCATAACCTGCTTTCGCAAGAAGATCTGAACCAATGCGTGCCCCTTATGAGGCACCGGCGCGTGATTTGGTTTTCTAGGCTCCTCCCTCTGTCGCTGATACGTCTCGTGCTCTTAACGTGTCGAGCCCTAGTTAGCGGAGCTGTTTGGTTTCTGCACTACTCGGGCCGCCTAATCTTGACCCGATCGCCTTGGCTTACTGAGAGTGCGCACGCTCTCGCACCGCGCGTGGCTGAAGTGCGTTGGGCAAAGCTTCCGATACTGGGTTCGGCTCCTGCAATCGCTGCTGTCATGCTCGTTACTATCAGCGTGGTCTTTGCGGCAAAGTCAGTCCCTCCAGCGGAGGTGGTGTTGCCGATCCTGCCTGACGCTCAAAGTCCGATAACATTGACTGCAGCCGCGCGAGGGGAGGTATTGGGGGAGCATATTGGGACCAGCGGTCCATCACTTAGTGCGGCTCCGGGCTTCACACGCGTTTCGTTATTGTCAGACGCTACCCCTGAGCGTTTGCCGGCATTTGGAACGGACATCGCTAGCATGATGCTCCTAATGGCCCCTCTTCCCGCACCCAAAGCCACCTCCGGGATCAATAGGCCAACCGAAATCACCGAGACTCGGCCGCTGCCCCGCACAGGCACCCCGAGCACCATTTCGCGGACAACGGCTGTGGCTGCGGCGCCAGCCAATGTGGGGAGAACAGCACCTGCGGTACCGAGGCCTGTTGCTGAGACGCCCGAGCCAACGTTAGAGCCCCCGCAAGACCAGCAAATAAAGCCAACACAGGCAGGGCAAAGGCGGGATTTCGTACCGCATCCCTTCTGGTAAAGAGCGCTCCGGCGGTTCCCTCCTTAGCAGGTCAAGCAAATACCGGGCGGCTATAGGATGCTCGACGCAAACCGTCAGCGCTTGCCTAGGTCTACGCTCGCGAGACGAAGGCCGAAGCCGACATCGCCAAGGTTCTGACCTTCGATGAGGGTCGGCGCATTGCAGTGAATGTTGTTAAGTTGCCCGAGTTTCTGAAGCGTGAAATAGGCGCAGCAAAATCAAAGTAGTCTCGGCACGCAAGATGGCGCTTCTCGACCTTCTAACGCTCCTGTCCTACATCGCCTTGAATGTGGATATCGTACTCCAGATTCGGCGCATCTATCACACTAAGTCGTCGCGTGACCTGTCCCTCTTCGGCATGAGCGTTCGGTATGCCGCCATCCTTATCGTACTTTTTAAGTTCATCTCGCTCAGCGATGCACCGCTCATACTCGGTCAGGGGCTAATAGTCCTTACGTTCACGACCTACTTCGCGCTTGCTCTTTACTACTTTGCCAATCGGAATCCGGAAGCCTGATATTGCCAAGGTGCTAACCTTCGATGAGGCGCGGCGCATTGCTGTGAATGTTGCTAAACTGCCGGGGTTGTTGCGATCAGGGAGGTAGAGCCAATGCACCGAGACATACTGATAGCTGTCGGTTTTTTGGTTGCGGCAATAGCTACGCCCGCAAGCGGCCCGGCGTTTGCGGAAGTGGACCTCAAGACGCCTTGGGCGAATATCTATGTCGGCCCCGGCGGGGTGTTCGTGAATGGGCCCTGGGGCCGCGTAGATGTCCCGGCATCGGAGCGCAAACGTGTTTGTGCCGAATGGCGCAAGAGTACGCTGGACTACTACGAAGAGCGGGGCTGCGCGGTTGACTTCGATGATGAGGGCTGCGTCATCGAGGATGTCGATTGTCCCGAACAGATAGAGAAATAGCGACGCATCGGTTTCGTCCCTGCCGGGCGAGTATTTCTGCGAGGCACTTCGATGAGGCGCGGCAGCGACATTCACCGTCGCTATGACGGACTAATCAGCCCTCTTCGTGTTGGGATTTTGCTGTGAGGCTTCTCCGGTTGGGGTGGAACGGCGCGCAGGGGCCGGAAGGACGGCAACCGTGCGTGGAAAGTGACAGCCAAGGAGGTCGAGGAGCGTGGCTACAACCTAGACATAAAGAATCCCCATACGGTCGCCGAAGACCACGGTGATCCAGAGACGCTGATCAGAGATCTCAATAAAGCCGAAGCCGATATAGCGGCAATGAAGAAGAAACTTAAGATCATCCTCTCAGAAGCGCTCGACCGATGATTTCACAAGCAATACTAGAGAACTTCGACCGACTTACCCGGAGCACGGAGGATGTTCAGCGTTTGCGGAGTTTTGCTCAGGCCCTCGCTGTTCGCGGTAAATTTGTGGAAGTTAACCCCAACGATGAACCGGCATCAGGCATTGTCGCAACGTGTTGCCGCCGAGAATGCCCGGCTGCTTAAATCAG
>NZ_JBVCWP010000412.1:0-2715 GCF_057460485.1 Boseongicola sp. | reverse complement strand
CAATTTATTAAATAACTGGGGCTACCTCTTTGTGCCTGAAAGCTTCGGTCAATTTTTTTTGAAATGTGCGCGACGCAGCTAAGGTAAAAACGGCCCAAAGCCGCCTTCCAGCAACCAGCCCGGATTCTGCGGTGCGGCCCGTCGAAGCAGCCGTTGGTGCATGGTGCAGTATTTTTGTCGACTGAAACGTCGGTGTGCGGTACAAAAGAGCCGGTCGCTGTACATCAGCACCCGAAGACCGGTGTACTCTCTATTCTGCGGACTGAGCGTTTGTTTTGGCGCTGAGTTTGGGCATTTGAAACGAAGACCTTGGACCGATCGTGCCCACTTCTTCAAAACACTTCCGGTGGCTTGGCCAATGGCCCCCAACTTTCGGGATCAGGCAACCCGACACTCGCCCACGCTTCCTGCAAAACCTTGGAATCGGCGGATCGGGTTCGTGGCAGATCATCCAAGATATCGAACCAGGATATCTTGCTCTCAATGCCCGAGTGAACTGATGGCGCAAAGTTTTCCGGTTCATCAAGGCTCGATGTATGCACAACCAGATAGGCGGTTTCCCCCGGCCGAACCAGTTTGTAGGTGAGGCTTGCACCACATTGGGGACAGAATCCGCGTTCCGCTATCGGCGAGGACGCGAAATAGCTTGGTTCTTCATGCAAAAACCGAAATGCAGATAGCGGAAAAGCCGTCCATGCGTTTACCACTGATCCGGAGAATTTCCGACAGCAGCTGCAATGGCAGTAACCCGTGCTAAGCGGCGGCGCATGCACTTCGTATCGGATGGCTCCGCACAGACAGCCTCCCTGAATGACCGTGTTTGCCAAATCGTCTTCGTCAAAATCCAGAAAACCCCCTACTTTTCCGGGTTTTGACCGGGTCATGTAGACATGAATTTGGGTATCCGAATTCTTGAGTCGCTTGTAGCCGCAGTCTTCCAGCGGCAGGTCGACCTTGCCTTTGATCTGGGCCATCACGTCGCCTGACACGGCGATGCCACCCGGTTCTGCCATCGCCTCCAGCCTCGCGGCAACATTCACTCCGTCGCCCAGCAAATCGTCCCCCTGCACCACCACGTCTCCGACAGACACACCGATCCGAAGCACAAGAACCTCTTTGTCACCGGACTGGAGCGCCGCGAGCGCTGATGCCCGTTGAATTCCAACAGCACAACTCACCGCTTCCATCGTGCTCGAGAACTCAGCGAGGAAACCGTCTCCCGTGGATTTGAAAACCCGGCCTCTATGCGCCCCGACCAGCATTTCGATCACGTCGCATTTGAGCCGTTCCAACCGCTCCAGAGTTCCACTTTCATCGCGCGAAACAAGCCCTGCAAAACCAACGATATCCGTAGCCAAAATCGCCGCCAACTTGCGTTCCATGTCCACCCCCTCCGATCAGTCGGACCTGCGTGAGTCTTCCATTTCAAGGTATCATGAAACGTCGATGCATGAAACGTCGATGCAGGGAAATTTGGTCACGAATGCACTTCTTTTGACGACCCTTTTTTGGGTCGCTAAGGGCTCACTGCCGATCTTCGCTGCACTTGCAAACGAAATCAGCGGCACGGCGGCCATTTCCTACTTCGCAGGCGATAGTTTCTGATCCACTCCTCGGCCTCATTTATTAAATTTGGCTGAAAGAAGTCTAATCTGGTTATGTGTGATCTTTTGCGCCGGGAAATGGTCCAAGGCAACTGGAGCGATAAGAAACTTGAAATACATGATTGTAAAGCTGTGCGACCCACTGCTTGCCTTCCATTGTCTGCTCCAGATGCATGAGCGCCGGACCGATAAGTGGTTGCACCTGGTGCCAAAAGAACTTTGGAAACTGTTCCATTAAATCCATTGGCGACTTATAACCCATTTGTTCTGCAAACCCGGTTTCAGCGAACTCTTGGTAAAGCCCGCCTATCTTCCGATGGTAGAATGGATCTCCAATCTGTCCAATCAGATCGGCGGCGCGCACGAGAGCCGGCTCACTCTCTGTGTCGGCATAGGCAAGGTCATCCGGAACGGGAAATCGAGTATATTCGATGGCCTCAGCAATCCTCTCCTCGTCGATTAGATTAGTTGCTGCAAATCGTTGACGGGCATAGATTTTCCCGCGATCAACGTGATACGGAGCGAGAAAGGCATCAGAAGCGCCGCGCGGTGGACAAATCCTGGTTCCGTCCTCGTCTACGACGACTTCGGTTTCTGTATCACCTTCGCAGATTCCGCGGGAATAGCCAATGTCATGAACAAGAAGCGCTACAATGAAATGTAGCCAGTCTTCGGGTCGCACGGCTCGAGTAACCAATTGGCCACGGATGATTTGCTGACCAACCAGTGTCACCATCATCGTATGTTCGGCGTTATGGTAAAGGGCGTCCGAATTACCCAAACGCTCGAGCAGTATTTGCGCGCAACCGCTGATGAAGGTCGCGTATTCCTTTTTCCGTCCCGAAAAATATTGCAGGTAGGTCTCAGCGAGATGATCTCCAAATCTTGCGGCAATTACTGCGGTAGGATTGAACATAGTCATCTCCCAGTTTTGGACTTGTCGATTTTACAGTATCACTTCTGGATATTCATGTCAGCTCCGGGCTCACTGCCGACCTTCGCTGCAGATGCACTCCGACAAAAATGGGTCGTGACCCTGAGCGTCTGTTTTCTTAGGACGCGCCCGTTTTGTTTGCAGGTGCAGCGAATGTCGGCAAACCGCCCTTGGTGT
>NZ_JBVCWP010000411.1:0-2726 GCF_057460485.1 Boseongicola sp. | reverse complement strand
CACCTTGTGTATGCACTCGATGCCGACGACGAGCGCATAGAGAAGGTGCGCCGCCTCGGTGGCGCGCAGCCGTCCCCCGGGCTGGCGCTTGAGGAATGCGGAGAGCAGCTCGCCCTCCACATATTCGGAGACGAGGACGGTGATCGACCGCCGCTTGAACGGCACGATCTCTTCGGTGTGGTAATGAATGACGATGGGGCAGGCGCGCAGCTTATGGAGCTTGCGGGCGTAGAGCCGCGCCGTCTTGTTGCCCGGGTTGCGGTGGGGGAAGAACAGCTTCGCCGCGCGCTCGATCTGCGTGTTCTTCTCCCGAATCATGTAGACCTCACCCTCCCAGCCGCCGCCGAGGCGCGACAGCACCTCGTATTTCCGGGCCAGGCTCTGGCCGGGTCTCAGGTCGAAGGTCTCGATGGGCGCCGGTTTCATCTTTGTGTAGGCCTCACCAGTTGGAAATTTGCATCATGCGGAGGCGTGGCGCGAAGAATTTTTTTGCGGCTTCGCCGCAATTTGGTGCGAAATATACACCGCGCCAGCCGCAAGCCCGTCCCGCATTTGCCGCCATCGCCTCGTAGGTGTTGCCTTGGCCGGTTTCCGGCGTACTTCTCGTAGGACACAGACATGAAAACTCTGGTGGTGTTGCTTGCCGCAATTGGGTTTGCGGTGACTTCGACCTCTGCCTTTGCCGAGGACTGCGAAGACGGCATGACTTGGGATGAGGTTGCCGAGGCCTGCGTTCCTTCCGAATCCTAGTCTTCAGTATCGGAAGTAGAGCCTCGGCGAGCGAACTGCTTGCCGGGGCTTTTTTCTCAATCTTTAGTGCATACGATCTAGGAGCGCACGATGCTGCTTATCAGCACCTATGTGGCACAGAGCCCAATAGAGGGGCTTGGTGTTTTCGCTAGCGACCATGTGCCGTACGGAAGCCTGATTTGGAGTCTGAATCCGAAGTTCGACATCTTCGTCAGCGAGGAAGAGATCGGCGGCCTGCCACCGCATATGCTGACCTTCATCGACCGCTACGGGTATCCGCATCCCGACAGGCCGGGTTGCCGCGTGCTCGAAGCTGACAATGGGCGGTTCATGAACCACAGCCTAATGCCCAACACGGATTTCCGCGTCTTTGAGAGGGGATACGCGCTGGTGGACATCGCCAGGGGCGATGAAATCACCTGCAACTATTGCGAATTGGATCTGAACTTTGCTGGTTTCCCGCCCGTCCTAGGTTGGGGCTCTGATAAGGGCGATGAACACGATCTCTGTCAGCGCTTCGGAACCACGAGTGGCCTGTCCGCCTTTGATCCTTAGCACCCGGCACGATAGCGCTTCAGCCGATGAACGGCTTGAGCTCCGCAGAAGCGAGGGCCCATTTCCGTCCCGCCGTTTCCCTCGAAGCCATGCGTTGGGGCGGGTCGACGTCTTGCGCTGTGCGATTCTTGTTGCAAGCCGTATTTTTTTGACCCCCTATTCGGGGTTGCGTGGCAGTAGGCCATGGCATCACCAGAAGGAAGACGAGAATGCTCAAGCTCACAAGTGCGTTGGTTTTCGGTTCTGCGTTGCTGCTTGGGTTGGCCTCGCCGACTTCCCCTTCTTACGCGCAGGACATCGCGCAGGCCGACGACATAATGGAAGCCGAGGGGATGACGGACGAGGCCCCAGCCGATGACGAGATGATGATGGAGGACGACTCGGCTGGAGATGAGATGGTAGATGAGTCTCCTGACGACGATGATGAGATGCTGGATTCTGAGATGGGAGATCCCAGCGAGGAGTACTAGTCGAGACTCAGAGGCGAAGGGGCGTCGGCTTTGGCAGACGCCCCAACTGTTTGGCAAGTAGTGTTGCCAACTGGGTTGATCTCCACTTTGGCATGGAGCGGATGTGCTCCTCGGGGCGCAAAAAGGAACGCGGAAGAGCGGTCAGCAATGTTATTGATGATGAAATTCACTATTCCGGTCGAACGCGGCAACATGGCCGCCAAAGATGGGCGCATGGAGAAGGCCATCGAAAGCCTCGTTATGGCGACAGATGCAGAGGCTGCTTACTTCACAATGATAGACGGTGAACGTGGCGGATACATTTTTTTTGAGGAGGCCGATCAGGCGCAATTGACCCAGCTGAACGAGTCGCTGATGGCCGCACTCGATGCGGCCATTGAAATTGTGCCTGTTCTGTCCTTAGACGACTTAAAGCACGGGCTGCCGAACTAGGGCCCCTATGAAACGCAAGCCAAACGTCACATGAGGCGAACATTGACGGCGCGCTGACCTTCGATGAGGTGCGGCGCATCGCCATGAATGTTGCTAAGCGGCCGAAGGCCTCTTGCCGCCATGCCCCCAGCCAAATAGAGCTGACTTTCGGTTCTGATCCTTAGCTGTGGTTGAAGAGCTTCCGGCAGAAGCCTTGCGCGATGCTAGCCAAATGTCTGCTAATGGCACTTAGCAGACATCGGTGAGTACGCTCGGCATGTGTGCTTTGAGGGGTAAAGCGGACATCCCTGATTTGCGGAAACTGGTGTCACCTGCATTCCTGCTACGTACGACGTTCTCCCTGCTCGTTAGGGCAGGGAGAAAGGCAATCAAGTCATTGAGATGCCGAGACGTTCGGCATGGACAATTCGGCACGTCCCTGCTCTTTGGCGAATTCTCCCTGTATTTCCTAAGTTTGCAGGCAGAGACGGGTTCGCGGCGGACTACCAGCACAGCCACCTAGTCGCGGGCTTTTCGGCT
>NZ_JBVCWP010000410.1:0-2735 GCF_057460485.1 Boseongicola sp. | reverse complement strand
CGCAGCATGCTACGCAGTTCAAAAAGTGCGGAAATTTTGCTCATATGTCCGATACGCCGATAGTTTCCGCACATGGTTATCACACATTAGGGGAAGAGTGAGTAAGAAATTGTCATTCCCCATATTATCATGTTGACAATTTAAGGCGCTTGAAGCATGTGTCTAACTCTCCCTGAGTGTACGTGAGTGGTTGCCTCTAGAGTGTTTTAGAAGTTTCTGCCCCAGTTGCTGCAAGGCGACTGGGGTAATTTAAGCTGCACCGCCGCGACGTCGTTACCATTCTGACCGGAGCGTCATGGCGATCTACACTGCAGTCGCATCAGGCCGGTGCAGTCACTGGCACAAGCCGCAGTGAACGGCGGCTCTGAGCCCAATGCAGACATGTCCAGATTGCCAATCGTGCGTACGCAGAAAATGGGTCGCTGCTATTGACCCGAAAGACGCGCTGCGGTGCAGCTAGGAAAGATGGTGTATCGCGGCGGCTACAATTTCGAATGGTGTATTTTGATTGCGGCCCCTTCATTTAAGAAGATGTGATCGGGATCATCCTGGCCTTGAGCATCAAGGAGGGAGTGGCGATATGACGTATCTTGTGGGTTTGGATGTATCGGTGCAAGAGACAGCGGTGTGTGTTGTCGATGAAGTCGGCAAGGTGATCTGCGAGCGCAAAGTTCCAACCGAGCCGGATGACCTAGTTGAACTGCTGACCACGGTCGGTGGCGGTTATGTCCGGGTTGGGATCGAGGCGGGACCATTGTCGCAATGGCTGGTGAACGGACTGGCTGAGGCGAACTTGCCTGTCATATGCGTCGAGACACGGCACATGAAGGCGCTGCTCAAGGCCCAGCAGATCAATAAGAGTGATCGCAATGACGCCCGCGGGATCGCCCAGATGATGCGCGTGGGCCTTTTCAAACCGGTGCATGTCAAGACGCTAGCCGCTCAGGAACAAAGAATGCTGTTGACCAGTCGCAAGCTGCTCCAGCGCAAATTGCTCGACATCGAGTGCGACATGCGCGGCACGCTGCGCAACTTCGGCCTGAAGGTCGGTGTTGTCAGCACGAGGAATTACGAAGCGCGTATCCGCGAGTTGGTTGAAAGTTTCCCCAGACTGGCCGCAATCGTCGATCCTCTGCTGACGGTCCGGCGGGTGATGCGTCAGCAACTGGCGATCCTTCACAAGATGCTCCTCAATATGGTGCGCGCCGATCCGATATGCAGACGGTTCATGACAATGCCGGGCGTTGGTCCGGTTGTCGCACTCACCTATCGGGCATCGGTTGATCAGCCGCACCGCTTTGTGCATTCTAGGGATGTCGGCGCACATGCCGGTCTGACGCCCAAGCGATACCAGTCCGGCGAGATCGACTATGATGGCGGCATCTCCAAATGCGGTGACGCCATGCTGCGGACCATGCTCTATGAGGCGGCACAATCGATGCTCACCCATTCCCAAAAATGGTCGTGGCTTAAGGCATGGGCGATGCGGGTTGCACAGCGGCGCGGTATGCGGCGCGCGACTGTCGCACTTGCTAGGCGCATTGCCGTCATTCTCCACCGCATGTGGATCGATGGTACCGACTTCCGCTTCACCAACACCACCACCAAAACGGCCTAACAAATAGGCTGTGATCAAGAGATCTGCCTCGGCAGAATGATGTCCTCACGGGGACGACGGGTGGAGCGAGTTCGCAATGGCTGCAGATCCTGCTGCGCCCGTAGCAAGGGCGCCCGAAAGATTGAACCACTCCATCCTTCTTACCCCATCATGAGGCGGCCACGCGCCGACCTCGAAGAGAAGCACGAGCTCCGTGGCGACACATCCGCAAGGCAGATCAAGTGAAGAAGGAACATAAGATGAATTGATCAGCCCACTCTTGACATAGGCCGCGATAGAGAAGTGGACATTGGCTGCGCCGGCAGCGAGTTTTATGACCCTTATGACCGAGTTGCGGACTTAGCGGTTGTTGCGACGACAGTGCTGCCGCAATACTTTTCTACATCGGGGCTGCGTTCACCTCGATGGTGTTGAGGTCCGGGTCAAGCAGATAGAGTTGCGGAAAGCCGGCAAGACCTTCGCGAATGATCAGTACTCGTTTTCTGTCATTCTCCGGCAGGTCATCGCTAAATCCAGCCGCCTTCAAGAGCTCAACCATTCCCTCGAAGTCATCCGTCCGGAATGCGAAGTGAACATCGGCGATATCAGGTGATGTGGTAGCGCGATATGTCCCAGATTCATTGAACACGAGATGGACTTGGCGATCGTCACAACCAAGCCAGACTCCCGGTATCGGAAATGGTGGACGAGACAACCGCGTCAAATCGAAGAGACCCTCGTAGAAGGCGGCTGACGCCTCAACATCCCTAACTGGATACGACACGTGATGCAGTTGCATTTTCATCATGACAGCCTCCTCCTGAAACGACGAAATACCATGGCTGGCCGAACGAGGAAACCTTGCCGCGGGCTACACAGGGCTTCCGCCCCGTACTTACACGTCATTCGCTGCGACCATCCCCGATGTCAGCTATGCGGAGAGGCTGTGTGAAAACTCGGGATTCTTCATGATTTAGCGCCGCTCGTTTTCGGGAGTTGCTAATTTGACGGTTCAGCTCGACCAGAGCGTGCCTAAATCTGGCAATTTTTGGCATTTGTAAAAGCTTTCGATAGATTTCACACGGCCTCCGGACAAATCTGCCGTTCGTGAAAGATAATCCAAAGACCGCTTTCGGTG
>NZ_JBVCWP010000409.1:0-2778 GCF_057460485.1 Boseongicola sp. | reverse complement strand
TTTTTGAATGGGTTAAGTGGTAGGCCGTTACCTCTTGCGGGCCCGGTTCCACTTTGCGAAGAGGTCCTCGGTTCCAATCGGGTCACCAGAATGTTGCAGAAATAGTCGTGATAAATGAGTAGTTGGGGCAGATTTTTGACCTGAAACTCCGCCGCATTTCAAAGTCATCATAAGCCGCCAGTCTCGTGCTTGCTTTGGCACAGCCGATTCTAAGTTGCATCAGAACGAACGTCTGCTTCGATTTGAACGATGGGGGCGTCAAGAACCTTTTGACTTCGTTACAACCTTAATCATCTTGCCGAAGGCGCGGTTGTTTGCCCTTCTTTCGGCGAGGCTTGCAGAATTACGGGCCTCTTCAGCAACAAGCTTTTTCCAGCGCTTCACGCGGCCCGGATCAATCTCTCCATCCTCTATTGCGGCGCTTATAGCGCATCCGGGTTCTGTCTCGTGCTGGCAATCCCGGAAACGGCAGGACCCAGCCAATGCGGCGATGTCGGAAAATACTTCTTCGATGCCCGCCTGAACATCGGTCAGCTGCAACTCTCGCATTCCAGGCGTGTCGAGTAGCCATCCGCCTGTGCCAAGTCGGTGCATTTCGCGATGTGTCGTGGTATGCCGCCCCTTGGCGTCGTTTTCGCGAATGTGCTGCGTCTCGATAAGATCACCGGTCGAGAGTGTATTTATCAGAGTAGACTTGCCGACCCCAGAGGAGCCCACAAAGGCAACAGTCTGACCTCTGCCGCACCAAGGCAACAGGCGCGCCGCCTGCCCACTGTCGCGGGCATCCAAAACCTCGACGCTCAGATTGGCCATCAATCCAGACGCCGCGCGTTGGAACTCCTCTGGCGTATCGGTCTGATCAGCCTTGGTCAGAACGATAACCGGTGTAACATCCGCTTCGCGCGCGACTGCCAAATATCGCTCCAGCCGCGCTACGTTAAAGTCCTTGTTGCAAGAGGTGACTATAAACAGCGTGTCGATATTGGCTGCAATCAGTTGCGTTTTACGCCCTTCACCAGGAGCCCGCCGTTTGAATGCGCTTATTCGGTCCAGCACCCGGATGCCGTAATGACCGTCTTGATCCAGCAAGATCCAATCGCCCACTGTTGCTTGACCCAATCCATCATCTTCATCTTCGGAAAATGGTTTTATCGTGGTTTCTATACCATCGCCGGCGACCCGAAGGCTGTTGCGATGAACGGCCAACACCCGAACAGGTCGATATGACACCAAATCATTGGGCTCGAGTTGCTGCAGGAAAAAATGGCGCCAGCCCAGGTCGGCGAGGTTTGGCGGGTCTACCTCGGGAATCGGTACTTGCATGTGTGTATCTTATCCCAAATTCGTGTTGGGTGCGGTGATAAATAGCGGTCGGCAAGTGTTCTGCACACGAACTGTTAAAGGGTGACACTGAATAGACCAATGGTCTAGAGCGAAGCTGCTCATCATCGATCAAGCGCACTTCCCAATCCCCATTTTCAAATTTCGCGTCCTGCTCCAGCACACAGTCAATATAGCTGATCTCGACGCCGGTGACGCGTCCCACCGTGTCCGCGTCCGCCTGGGATTCTTCACCGGTTGCCTTGTCGACCAGTAAGTATTTCCGCATGGGAACTGCCCCTCTGAAATCCAAAAAAGACTTCAGAAAAACATGGCTGGAACCGGGGCACAATTATTGGCAGGAAGCTAGCTTGTGGATAGTGGGCGAATGTCCGCTTTGAGCCCAGTGCAGTCACGCGGCCGCCCCGCTACCAACCGAGCGAACGGTATCGTTTCGCCATCAACTTCACCAAGGCTCGAACGATCTTGCGCTGGTACGCCGCCGGAGAAATGACAAGCCAGACAGGAACAGACAGGCTGTCGGGTGCGTAGAAGCAGGAAGTCAGTTTCTCGGACCGGTCACCCAAGGGCCTGGGCAACGGCCCCAAGAGCTCGCCATTTCCAATTGTCGCGACCATTGACCCGAGATCAGAGCACTTGGCCGCCACCTGCTCCGGCCGGATCTGCTCCAGTAACCAGTTGTTGAGCGTATGGGGCACGTTCTGACCCTCAAACACTGCAAATTTATAGCCGCTCAATCGATCTTGCTCCGAAGGCAGCGGACCAGAGTAACTGCGGGAAGCGTAAATCCCCCCAGACAGAACGCCGAGCTTGCGGCAGATCAGATTATCTTCCTTGATTTGCGGGGTGATGCGCAGCGCGATGTCGCCTTCGCCGCCCATTAGGTCCAGAAACTGATTGGTTGGGGTAACTTCGACAGGTGTGTCGGGATGCGCATCCCTGAATTCGGTAATGACCTCGTATATCTCGTCCGACAGTGCCGCGATCGGTGCTGAAAACCGTATTATCCGGAATGCGTCGTTGGCAAGTTCTGCGGCAGTGGCCCCCAATGACCGCACCGCTGCCTCGACCTTTTCCGCATCTTTCACCAGTTTCCCGCCCTGGGGCGTAAGGTGGAAGCCCCGCGTGTCGCGTTCAAACAGGATCAGTCCGAGCTCCTGCTCGAACTCGTCGATCCTTCGGGCAACGGTTGGCTGTGCAACGCCAAGCTCTCGTGATGCCGACAATGTTGAGCCAGTACGGACGACGGCAAGAAAGACTCTGATATTCGACCAGTTGCTGGGCGCGCTCTTCATTTTTGTAGAACAGCACAATTTTTGGATGGATACCATCCTTTTTGACCGCCCCCTATGGTCGTGCTGAAACACCGACCTCGAGAGGATGACCTTATGAGCCTATTTACGTTTACCGGCACTCCAAGATTTCAGCCACTGGCGT
>NZ_JBVCWP010000408.1:0-2796 GCF_057460485.1 Boseongicola sp. | reverse complement strand
GGCAACTCGATGCGGCCAATCTCGCGCGCGCCTTTGCGCTGAATGCGATCGGGCCCGCGCTAATCATGAAGCATGTGCTGCCGCGGTTGCCGCGGTCGGGTAAAGCCGTCTTCGCAACACTTTCTGCCAGGGTCGGAAGCATCGACGACAATCGGCTAGGTGGATGGTATTCCTACCGGGCTTCGAAAGCCGCTCTCAATCAACTGGTTCGGACAGCGGCTGTTGAATTGACACGTCGATCTCAGGACGCACTTTGCACCGCCTTGCATCCCGGGACGGTTGCCACGGCGCTATCCGCTCCGTTCGCGACGACTGGGTTGGAGGTTCATTCTCCAGCTGTGGCGGCTCGACATCTGCTCGCCGTTATCGATCAACTCACGGCGGATGCCAACGGCGGGTTTTTCGACTGGCGCGGCCAGCCGGTGCCTTGGTGACCCCATGGCTGGGATGCGTCGCAAGACTGATCTGCCGACTAAGCTCTGCGTGGTTTGCGGTCGGCCCTTCGTCTGGCGCAAGAAATGGGCGCGCGACTGGGTGAACGTGAAATACTGCTCGGAGCGCTGCCGCGCTGCGCCGCCCTGCCCTGCGTCGGAACGTGGACTCGCCTCGTCATGAATGTCCTGAGAATTATTCTCGGCGACCAGCTGTCTCTGGACCTGTCCGCGCTGGACGACCTCGATCCACGCCGTGACGTTGTCCTGATGATGGAGGTGATGGAAGAAAACACCTACGTCGGGCATCACAAGCAGAAAATAGTACTGGTGCTGGCGGCGATGCGCCACTTCGCCGAGACGCTTCGCCACCGCGGTCTGACAGTCGACTATGTAGGCCTCGACGAGTCTGACAATACCGGCAGCTTCACAACCGAGATCCGACGCGCGGTTGCGCGGCATCGCCCGAGCCGCATTGTGGTGACCGAACCTTCGGAATGGCGCGTCCAGGCGATGGCCAAAAGCTGGGAAGCTCTCACCGGCATGTCCGTCGAAATCCGTTCTGATCGTCGCTTTTTCGCGAGCCGTAAAAGGTTCGCTGCCTGGGCCAATGGCCGACGCAGCTGGCGAATGGAGCATTTCTACCGCGAAATGCGTCGAGAACATCAGATTCTGATGGACGGCGATCAGCCGGAGGGCGGGGCATGGAATTTTGATTCGGAAAATCGCAAGAGCTTGCCAACCGACGCCTCCCTTCCAGAACGACTTCGCTTCGCGCCCGACACTACGACGCGTGAGGTCATGGCGCTCGTCGCACAGCGCTTCGGCGAGCATTTTGGCACACTCGATACATTCAGTTGGCCGGTGACCCGTGCCCAGGCACTGGAGGCATTGCAGGATTTCATAGCCAATGCCCTGCCGTGGTTCGGCGATTACCAAGACGCTATGAAGGCGGGCGAGAACTTTCTCTACCATTCTCTACTTGCGCCATCCCTAAATCTCGGCCTGCTGTCACCGCGTGAAGTTTGCTCCGCGGTCGAAGATGCCTGGCGCGCAGGCCGGGTACCGATCAACGCCGCCGAGGGTTTCATTCGTCAGATATTGGGCTGGCGGGAATATGTCCGCGGGGTCTATTGGACGATGATGCCAAATTATGCCGATGCCAATGCGTTAGGCGCCAGCCGGCCCCTGCCGGGATTTTACTGGACCGGTGAGACTGATATGCGATGCCTAAGCGAAGCAATCAAAAGCACCCGCGAGACCGCATACTCTCACCATATTCAGCGGCTGATGATAACGGGAAACTTCGCGTTGCTTGCGGGCGTAGCTCCGAGGGAGATCGAACGCTGGTATCTCGCTGTTTACGCCGACGCTGTCGAGTGGGTCGAGATGCCAAATACGCTGGGCATGGCCGTATTCGCCGACGGCGGCAAGATGGCATCCAAACCTTACGCTTCTTCAGGCGCTTACATCAACCGCATGTCAGATTTTTGCGGAGGTTGTGCCTACGATGTAAAGAAGAAGACTGGGCCGAAGGCATGCCCGTTCAATTACCTCTATTGGGCGTTCTTGATTCACAACCAAGCTCATCTTGATAAAAATCCCCGCATGGCGATGCCTTATCGCACACTTGCGAAATGGTCCTCGGAGAAGAAAAGGAATTACTTGAACGAAGCGGGGACCTTTCTCGAATCCCTCACCAACAGTCATTCATCATTAGGTAGAACCCACGAGGAATGAGGTGGTTTAGCAAATGACAACTCTCCTCTGGTTCCGCCGTGACCTCCGCCTCGCCGACAATCCGGCCCTTGATGCCGCCGTCGCGATCGGGCGCCCAGTCATACCAGTCTACATTTGCGATGACGCTGACGCTGACGCTGGCGAATGGTCGCCGGGTGGCGCCTCACGCTGGTGGCTCCATGGCTCCTTGTCCGCTCTCTCCTCAGCGATCGAAGCATGCGGTAACAGGCTCATCCTGAAGACCGGCCCTGCAGAAGCTGTCATCAACGAGCTTATATCTGAAACGGGCGCTACGAGCGTTTATTGGAATCGGCGTTATGAGCCATGGGCAACGAGGCGAGATGAAAAAATAAAAACAGCGCTGAAAGGCAAAGGCATAGAGGCGCGCAGCTTCAACGCGGGCCTGCTCAGAGAACCCTGGGCGATTACCACGCAAAAAGGTGAGCCATACAAGGTCTTTACACCTTTCTGGAAAGCATTGCGCGCGAGCGGAGAGCCCGACCAGCTAAAGCCTGCTCCCCAGCAGATCCCGGCGCCGAACGATTTTGCCAAGAGTGACGATCTGAACTCGTGGGGTTTGCTCCCGACAAAACCAGACTGGGCAAGTGGCTTGCGGGATGCATGG
>NZ_JBVCWP010000407.1:0-2798 GCF_057460485.1 Boseongicola sp. | reverse complement strand
TGCTCCCAGCCATTTAGGACCAGCCAATGTCTCCTCTTGGCACTTAGTCGACCTCAATCCGCTCGCCGAGGAGGTCGGCTTGCGGGTGCAAACCGGACGTGGTCGAGCAAGGGTACGATCCAGTTAAGGACCCAAGCGCAAACATTGAGAAAAATGGCAGCCCGGCAGGAGGGACCGCCAACGCCTCTAGCCCGGGTTTGTGCCGGAGATCACCCATGAAGATGAGCTCATGACGATTCCATCCATTTCTTTCTTTTGGGCATCAATCACCACAGCGAGTGCCGCTTCTATTTCGCTGCGTTTTGATTGAGCTTTTGGACCAGCTTCACGAAATACCTCTCCCGCTGGTCCCAAGGCGAGTTGAAAGTTGATGGCGTCCGCTACGGTCTTGCCGATCAAGACCGGAGCATCAACACGATCGAAGGTAATGTCGCTGTAGCCAGCTATTTCCATCATCTTGCTAACCATCGTCTGGTTCGACATTGAAAAGGGTCCTGGCCCGCAGGTGCGAGCACCTTCACTTGGCGGGGGCAGAAACCGAAGCACCTCGTTCTTGGCCATGCTGAGCCATGGATTATCTTCAGCTCTGCGCCAGACAATATGAACCATCTTGCCACCGGGCTTGAGTGCGCTTCTCATATTCCTCAAACCCGCCACCGGGTTCTCGAAAAACATTGTCCCGAAACGCGAAAAGACAAAGTCGTAGTTGGGCTCAAAACGCTCGCTAAGAGCGTCGCCCTCCATGAACGAAACGTTCTCAAGACCCCGCGCTGCGGCTTCCTTGCGACCATACTCTAAGAAAGATTCACAGCAATCGATGCCGGTTACTGCTCCGCTTGGCCCCACATGCTCTGAGAGCCTAATGGCCGTATCGCCGAAGCCACATCCAACGTCGAGAACCTTGTCGCCTTCCATGACTGGCAGACTGGGAAAGATCGCCTCACTATGGTGCGTTAGTCCGTCGACCAGTATGTGCTTGTAAGTGATGAACTTCGGCACAAGGACGTCGTTCCAGAAGTCTACGTACTCGGAAGTTGGCTCATTCGCGTTGGTTTCGCTGACAATGCGTCCGTATTCGGACGGCGAGTGTTGCTGTACCGCTGGTTGTTCCTGATTCATGGTCTTCCTCCTTGGTCGAGAATCCGACCGCTTAAACTCTGAGGGATAACTATGAAGTCGGAGCCTCGGGCTAGTCAGTGCGCTTTCCGCCAAAAAGGGTCCATTTATGCCAAGAGCATCCAAATCTGCCTTCACACAAGGTCGGGCCGATGTCTGCTTTTGGCACTTAGCGGACCTCAGTGACGAAGCTGAGGATGTCTGCTTTCCGGTCCAAAGCGGACATGATCCTAGTTCAGGGTGTTCTTGTAGACTTTGCCGTCCTTCATAATGATCTTGAGATTGTCCGCGTCGGTGACGACTTTGAGATCGTCAAGCGGATTTCCGTCTACGAGTAGAAGGTCTGCATAGGCACCCTCCTGAACGAGACCAAGATCACCGTCGGGATAGGGGTTGCGCAGGCCGCTCATTTGAAACAGTTCGCCAGAGGTGCTAGTCGCCATGCGCAAAATTTCGACCGGCTCATACCACTTCAACAAGCGCTCCATCATCTTAGCCTGTTCAGCAAAAACCTGCGGGGGGACGAAGAAGAGGTCTGTGCCATACGTTACCTTGAGGTCGGGGATTTTCTTCGCGGTCGCGTAGACGAAAGCCGTGCCTTTGCAAACAATAGCGAGTTTCGAGTTCGAGAAGTCCGATAACTGCGGTTCTTTGCAGAGCGTGAAGGGTTGCGTGCTGAGAAAAACGCTCTTGTCAGCCATGCGCCGAAGCGTCTTTTCGTCGAGCAGCTGCCCATGGCCGATGTCCTTCACGCCCGCATCGATTGCGCGGTTGATTGAGCTTGGGTGGTAGGCGTGAATAGTCACGTACGTCTGCCAATCAGCCGCTGCATCCACCGCTGCCTTAAGCTCCTCAAACGTGTACTGATTGCCGAGGAGGGGGTCAGATGGCGAGCTATAGCCACCGCCTGCTCCCAACTTAATTTGCGACGCTCCGTTGCGGAGATTTTCGCGCACCGCAGCCAAGACCTCCGGAACACCATCGGCAAGGCGCGAATATCCAAGCCTCATCCAGAAGGGGCGTGGACCGTCGAAACGAGGATTATTCTGCTCCGGCAAGCGAAAGTCACCGTGACCGGCCGTCTGGCTGATGAATGCGCCTGATGGATAAATCCTCGGTCCTGGCACGCGCTCTTCGTCGATTGCCCGCTTTAGACCGAACACGTCACCGCCCATATCGCGCACCACCGTGAACCCGCGCATGAGCATGGCCTCAGCGTCGCCCGCCGAATAGATGTAGTTGTAGCCCGGTCGGCCTGTAAACATCTGGGCCTGGGGTAGTGAGGCGAAGCCGAGGTGAACGTGCGTATCCGCAAGTCCCGGCATTAGCGTGCGTCCACCGCCATCAATCACCGTAGCATCGTCACGTGCCTCGATCTCACCCTTCGCAATCTCTTTGATGAGGTTTCCCTCGACCAAGACGCTCATGCCTTCGGCCAGAGTGTCGTTCTTGCCGTCAAAAATATTGACGTTGGTGAAGAGCGTTTGGGGCTCGACCTTCTCCTCGGCAACGGAAAGTGGGGAGAGGAATGCAACAAAAGCGGACGCAAATGCCGAACAAATGACAGCTCGAACGTGTTTATGGCTGAACATTACTCCTCCCTAGGATACTCTTCCGTATTTGTACCATAGGCACGCTAGGTCGAAACGCCCTGCAATGTCCGCTTCTGGCACTTAGCGGAC
>NZ_JBVCWP010000406.1:0-2826 GCF_057460485.1 Boseongicola sp. | reverse complement strand
CACTGAGAACTGACCCGGTAACCGACATCACGTACATCAAGACGCAATGAAGGATGGTCGTATCTGGCCGTCGTGATTGATCTGTTCTCAAGGCGTGCCGTTGGCTGATCAATTCGGGAAAAGCCAATTACGAACAGAAAGTTGGCCACTCCAAGCATCCTTTGAGGCTAACTCAACACCATAATTCCGCCGTATTCATCCATAAACTTGATAGTCTAAGAAAATCGAATCTGAGCGGCGTTAAATTTTAACGGTCAACCCTCAGGCTTCTTGGCAGTCGCCAGCAGACAACGCTGCACGGGTCTGTCCTACATGTCTGGGAAGGCAAGATGCGAGACGAACCTAACCTTACTGAATACCCATCCAATTCAGGTCTCAAAGTTGACGGCTCCAAGAAGCCAGGCCCAATTGATCCGGACCTTCGTGCAATAAAGTCCATTGTCGACGTGGATGATGCCCAGAAAGCCATCGAGCGATTAGCGCCAACGCAAGCAGAAGAAAACTTACAAACACTAGAGGGACACGCACGGGCATCCGAACAACCTCGTCAGAAGAAATCGCCTGCGCAATGGCTCCTCAAGCTCGTCGTGTCATTCCTCAGACGCCCCGATGCTCCCAGGATATTGTCCTTTCTGCTTTTGCTGACGATTTTGGTGCTGGAACCGGGCTTCGTGGTGTTTTTGTTCGTGATGGGCCTTCTGATCGGGCTTGTGCTCTTCTTCTCTTTTGGTCCCGACCGGGTTCAGAATTGGGTGATGAACCGTTATCGTCGCCTGCGGGAACGCGATCCGGACGCGGCGGAACGTATCCGGCGGCGCGCTGCAGGGGCCAGCACAAGGCTTTCCGCACTCGTTGATAAACTGCCGGAACGGTGGACGACCGGCTTGTATCTTCCTGATTTCGAGGAACCGGCAGAGCTTCCTGAGAAATGGAAGTCTGATCCATTTGAACAGCTGGCAAACCAGTAACATCCCGACCTTTCTGTCCTGGCTGACCTTGCCGACGGAATAGATTGAAGAATTGTTGGCTGCAAAATTTAAACACAAAACAGTCATTCCATCTTCAACTTAATCCGCTTTAAATGACCAATTGAAAGAGTGATTTCCAGTATGTAGTAGGACTCGCCAAGAGTGGTTGGCGGGGCCTTTTTTGTGTCGATTTCAAATGTAAGTGGCAGCCGCGCCTATTATGGTCAATGACCGTTTTGTCACCTGCATGGTAGTCCTTCAGAGGTCATACACCCAACGTCCGCGCCGCGTCGCTTTATTGAAAGTTCCAGACGTTCGCCGAAATTGGGCGACTGACCGAGTTGCGGGACGGAGCATGCGTAATTGGGCTGCCTCTATACTGAGGTCGAGCTCCCGATAGGATCACATGGTTAGGCTCTGAACGCGCGAAAACGCTCGGCCCTGCTTGTCGCGGGGCAAGAGCCTTTGACCCCGCACAAACATTTACTCCAGCCCTGGAAAATCCGCATAGACCAGCGCATGATCGCTCGCGTGACACGCTTTATTTGGCTCATCACCGAACGCCCCATGCCGACGAGTGCGTGACGGGCCGGTCATGCCGGTTCTTATGATTTCAGGACGCACATTCGGATACTCCTGTGCCAGTCGCGGCGAGACAAGTATCCGGTCCGGACGCGAGTGTAGATGCGTGCCAGGAACCTCGTATGTCCAGTCAGTGCCGGGTGCCAATCGATCCAGGAGGTCGAACGAAAAACCGTGTTTCAGCGGGGCGAGGGCTGACGGGGAAAGCTCATCGCCAGGACCTGGTTCATTGAGGTCTCCCACGATCATCCAGCGCTCACGTCTTGGATCGTCAAAGCGCATTTCGACAATTTTGCGAACCGCGCGTGCCTCAGCTTCCCGTATGATGTACGCCTTCTCGGCATCAGGATATGGCGCTTTGAAATGGCAAACAAAAAGTGTGACGCCTGCAAAATCCAGTTCAAGACAATCCCGCCGGAAGAGGCGATGCTCTCGGAGTTCGGGCGGTAAATCTGACAAGTCGAGATCGGCTCCGGTAAGGTTCGCATGGCTTTTTACATTGATGGGCTGGCTTCGACAAAGAGCGGCGACGTTCAGTCCGCGACCATCGTTTCCGGGAATGCAATAACGGAAAGGGTAAGCCGACAATCCAGTCTTAAGGAGAAAATTATCGTGGAAAAAATCCAATGCCGCAGTGTCAAAAACCTCCTGCAGGGCAACGATATCTGCCTGCGCTGCATGGATAACTTTGGCTGACTGTTCGCGGTCGGCCAAACTAAGAGCGACGGACCGCTGAACGTTTGATTGGTCCTGATCGAATGCACCATCAA
Organism: Boseongicola sp.; assembly: GCF_057460485.1. Lineage (NCBI taxonomy): Bacteria > Pseudomonadati > Pseudomonadota > Alphaproteobacteria > Rhodobacterales > Paracoccaceae > Boseongicola > Boseongicola sp. Next base: position 506 of record NZ_JBVCWP010000406.1, on the reverse strand, counting down.
GAACTGGCCTGCCTTCCCGCAGGCGCAGGCGCATGTTTTGCAAATTGAATGTGGCCACGCGCATAATTGACACCATCTATCATAAAGACTTCTCCATAATACGTGCTGATCGCGCGGGGACCAGACCGGCAAGCCTGCCATGCGATTACTGACCCGGATAAAAACTGAATGGCGACCATCTGTACGACCGGACTCAGACGTGGGAAAGTCCGCTGAAAATTTGGAGCGAGCCTGAATGTTTGTATTCTATGACTTTGAGACCACCGGAACGTCGCCTGCCTTTGATCAGCCGCTACAGTTTGCGGCCATTCTGACAGACGATGATTTCGTTGAGATCGAACGGGTGGACATCCGGTGCAGGCTGTCTCCTCACATTCTGCCTTCCCCCTGGGCTATGGCCGTGACCGGCGTCACGCCAGAGCAGCTCGATGATCCGCGCCTGCCGTCATGGTACGACTTCTCGCATCAGATCAGCGATCTCATAAAACGCTGGGCGCCCGCCACCT
>NZ_JBVCWP010000405.1:0-2837 GCF_057460485.1 Boseongicola sp. | reverse complement strand
GCCTCAAGCGCTACCGTGGCCTTAAACTTGTCTGAAAAGTTCCGTCGCTTCGTCATTCTCGTATCCATTCGTTCGTGTTGGATACACCTTAGCACGCTGTCCAAATTTGCCGGACCACTTCAGACTCTCTTTCAAAAAAGAGTTGGGGATCACCCTTTTACCTAGAGCAATGCCTGATCTCGGTCAGCCTTAGGTCAATATGGTTCCCACGCAGCCCCGAGGCCGTGCAGACGGAGTCGTCGTTGGTTCCCCCAGGATGGCTGCCACGTCCCAGCTCCGGGCAATTCCTTCATAGCCAGCCGCCGTATACTTGCGGGATAGGTTCCGAACCATTCCATACCGTTACCAAGGGCAACCCGTCTGTCGCACGTTTCGATCGCCGGGAGATCAAGGACGCCCCACACCCCTCTCACGCCGATTTCCTCTGGCAAGGCCTTCCGCGAAGCTCAACCGTCGTCCTGCCTGGCTCAAGACGGTTTTTTCTGACAGTGCCTACTCTAGGGTCGCAACGACAGCGAGGCAGTCTCCGACAGCAATGAGACCCGGGAAGTGACGTGCGGCAAGTATGCCGGAGGCGCGCGACACAACAGTAACGGGCGGGACACCGGTGCGGTCGATTGGCCAAATTCGTGCCAAAATATCTCCCTCGCTGACATTCTGGCCAAGATCAATAATGGGTTCGAGCAGACCTGCGGCCTCAGAGAGGTGGAAACAGCCGGGGCCAGTTGTGTCTATCGCTAGACTAGGAGCCTGCGAAGGCAGCCCGGACAGAATACCCGCATGTTTTAGGACATTCTCAGCGCCTTGCCGAGCGATCTGTGCGGAGCGCGCCGTTGCCGATCCGCCTCCGCCCAATTCGGTCGATACAAAAACCTTTCCTGCCGTTTCAGCGGCTGTGTCGTACATCCCCACAGCATCGATCTCATGCAAGATCATTGAATAGGGTGCGTTGAAGGATTGCATTGCGGCGATACAGGCAGCTTGCTGGTCCATGTCTTCAAGGACATGCGCGGCTGCGAAAGGAATAAAGTCCAAGGTCTTACCACCTGAGTGGAAATCCAAAACTATATCGGCCAGCGGCAGAAGTGTTTCCTCAAAATAGTTAGCAATTTTTTGGGTCGGCGACCCATCGGGCGCTCCAGGAAAACTGCGATTCAGGTTCATTCCATCCAAGGGCGAGGTGCGGCGCGCTGCATGAAAGGCGGGAGTGTTCATAAACGGCACAATAATTACACGTCCGGTAATGTCTGAAAGGTCGAGATCCAAGGCTAGCCCCTGAAGGGCGATCGGTCCCTCATATTCATCGCCGTGATTTGCTCCAGTTAGCAGAGCAGTCGGCCCAGTCCCGTTTTTAATGACCGTGATCGGGATCATGATCGATCCCCAGGCCGATGTATCGCGGCTGAAAGGCAGACGCAGGAAACCATGGTGCTTTCCATCAGTATCGAAGAGCACAGTTGAGGTGATTGGATTTGCAGGCAGATCAGTAAGGGACATCAGTTTTTCACAATCAGTTTGCGAGGCACATTGGCGAGGCATTCGGGTCCGGTCTCACCGATCACGATACTTTCAGTGATCTCGAACCCCATATTCTCCATCCAAAGGCCGGTCATGAAATGAAAGGTCATACCTGTTTTCAGTTCCGTGAGATCCCCAGGCCGCAGCGAGCAAGTCCTTTCACCCCAGTCCGGCGGATAGGACAACCCGATCGGGTATCCTGCACGATTGTCTTTGTCGATGCCGTATTTTTGCAAAATGCCAAAGAATGCGATCGCGATATCCTCGCAGGTATTGCCTGCCCGTGCAGCTTCCAAACCCGCATCCATTCCTTCAAGCACTGCCTTTTCCGCATCGAGGAACTGCTGCGTTGGCTTGCCTAAAAAGATCGTACGGCTCAGCGGGCAATGATACCTGCGAAAACAGCCGGCAATTTCGAAAAAGGTTCCTTCACCCAACTTCATTTGCTTGTCATCCCATGTCAGGTGCGGCGCAGCCGCATCTGTTCCCGAGGGCAAAAGCGGCACGATTGCGGGATAGTCGCCCCCAAATCCAAGCGCCTCATCATAGCGCAGACTGGCGTCATAGATCTCGGCCACCAGATCGCATTTGCGAATCCCGGGCTCGACCACCTCAACAATACGTGCATGCATCCGCTCAACGATCCGAGCGGCCTTGCGCATCCTGTCAAGCTCAGCAGTCGACTTCACCCCACGCTGCCAGTTCACAAGGCCTGTCGCATCGACAGGCCGGGATGGAAGTCCGGCTGAAAGCGCCTGAAATCCCTTTGCTGAGAACCAGTAATTATCCATCTCCACACCAATCCGCCCGGTGTGCCAGCCGCGTTCTGTTAGCTTTGCAGCCAAATATTCCAACGGATGGCGTTCGGTCGACTGCACAAAGAAATCTGGGTAGCCTATGATGTCAGGCTCTCCCATATAGACTGTACGAAGCGCCCCCTGAGCATCCTGTTCGCGCCCAAACCAAACCGGCTCACCGGTTGGGCCAATGATCGTTGCTTGATGCACATAAAAGGACCAACCGTCATATCCGGTAAGCCACGCCATGTTAGATGGGTCTGACGTTATCAACGTATCGATCTCGGCAAGCTCCATTGCCTTTCGGACCTTGGCTATACGCGTTTCGTATTCGGCGTCTGAGAAACGAAATGTGTCGATTGTAGCCATGATCATTCAACTTTCAAAATTTGTGCCAAGTTCAGCTTTTCCGGCTCGGTTCCGAGCAAGAGTTGCAATTGCAGTGTCCTGCACGCCTGTGCCGGTTAAATCAGCGATTGTGATCTGCTCCGCGGATATGCGTCCGGCAGCGGTCCCGCAAAT
>NZ_JBVCWP010000404.1:0-2898 GCF_057460485.1 Boseongicola sp. | reverse complement strand
TAGTCCAACGACCGCTCCGAACAGCCGAATGTCCGAGCATCGGGCCGCACCGCTGAAAGCGTTGAATTTTCTGTGTTTCGGGAATGGCTGCTTCCGAAGCGCAGTCCAGGCTTGCCCCGCTGCACCGCCGCAAGTCCGCACTGAGCCCGAACTGAACGCAAAGGCTGAGACCCGTTTCGCACATGCCGCGCCGCGTACGGCTGCTATGTCGACGCGCCGACATTGGACACCCTGTGGACTTGCCCTGTAAAGGAGCATGTCCTGAAGCTTCGCCATTGGCGACTGAACTGCGGCTTTGCGAAATGACGAGGCCAGAATAGCAAGACGCAATGCATGCATTCTTCGATTTTGCAGAGTCCAGTTGACTTTCGCAAAGAAACCCCGACTATTTCCAGTACAGATTGAGTAGCTAGTAGACCGATCTGTCCGCTGGAGAAAGAGCAGGGAAAACTGTAAGCAGGCGCAACAAAAAACAAGAGAGCGCTGCATTACAGCGTATCCTTAAAATTCCACCATGGGAGGGGAATTGTATGAAAAGTTTACTTTCATCCATCGCGGCAATGGCGCTGACCACGGGCTATGTCTCAGCACAAAGCGCCGAACTGCCGAGCAACCTTGAAAGGTTACTCGACAACAAGACCACCGCCGGAGCCGAATTCACCTACGTCGAGCAAAGCGGAGAATACGCAGACGGCATCAAGAAGAACCTCGAGCGCGTTACTTTGCCCGACGGCTTCAAGATCGCGCTCTACGCCATCGTGCCGGACGCGCGCCACATGGCGGTCGGACCGCAGGGTGTTGTGACCTTCGTGGGAACGCGCAAATCCGACGCCTGGGCCGTGACAGACCGCAATAAGGACCGGGTCGCCGACGAAGTGAAAACGCTGGCACCCTCGATCCAGAAAAAAGTACCCAACGGGATTTGTTTTTCTCCGGACGGCTTTGCCTACATGGTGGAATCGAACCGTGTTCTTGTTTTCCCGGCAGCCGAGTTCTTTTATGAAAGCCCGGATGTTGCCGTTGGCGTTGTCGTACCTGAAGGCGAGCTGATTCCGGCGGACGAAGAGAGCTTCAACCATGGTGCACGGGTCTGCGATATCGGTCCGGACAACAAGCTTTATATCTCGTTGGGTCAGCCCTACAACGTCCCGCCTGCAGAAAAGCTGGACATGTACCGGGAATGGGGAATTGGCGGCATCATCAGGATGAACCGCGATGGGACTGATCGTGAAGTCTATACCTACGGTGTGCGGAACTCGGTCGGGCAAGACTTCCACCCCGAAACCGGCGAGCTTTGGTGGACCGACAATCAGGTAGACGGCATGGGCGACGACATCCCGGCAGGTGAGATCAACCACCAGACCGCGATGGGCCAGCACTTCGGATTTCCATGGTATGGCGGAGGAAGCACTCGCACCAACGAGTACAAGGATAGCGAGCCACCTGCGGACATCGTGTTCCCCGCTGTCGAAACCGTGGCCCATGCCGCCGATCTGGGCATGATGTTCTACACCGGCAACCAGTTCCCGGCGGCCTATAAGAACGCCATTTTCTCGGCGCAGCACGGATCCTGGAACCGCACGACTCCGGTCGGCGCACGGGTCATGGTCACAACAATCGATGCTGAGGGCAACGCCACCATCAAGCCATTTGCAGAGGGCTGGATCGACGAGAACGGCGAATACCTGGGCCGCCCGGTAGATGTCGCGCAGTTGCGTGACGGGTCCATACTTGTGTCGGATGACCTCGCTGGCGCTATCTATCGAATCAGCTACGGCGAATGATCAAGGGTAAACTCCTGAGCCTCGGTGGGATCTTCCTCGCCGGGGCCGTCTGCGCCCAGACCGCCGGTGATCCGGCCGAAGGGCGCAAGCTTGCCGGGCAATGCCGAACCTGCCACGGTATCGACGGCTTTGCAAAAATTCCAATTGCGCCACATATTGGGGGCGAACCCGCGCCCTATATCTCCTCGCAGTTGACGTCCTTCCGCGACGGGACCCGTACGCACGAGATGATGAGCGTTGTGGCCAAGTCCCTCACCGACCAACAGATCGCTGATCTGGCAACGTGGTATGCCAGTCATGACGTGAAAGCGACCCTGACTGCCGATGTTGCAGGCGCACCGGAGGTTTGCGTCGCCTGCCATGGCCAAGACGGTATCGGACTGACAGAGGACGTGCCCAATCTGGCGGGAGAGACCAACATCTACATCGACACCCAGCTCAAGGCCTTTCGCAGAGGCAGCCGCACAAATGAACTGATGTCAGCTATCGCTGCTGACCTCACGGATGAGGAAATCCGGGCTGCTGCCGATTGGTATGCTTCCGTGAAAATTGAGATCACCACCGCCGACTGAACAGATGCGTCGCGGATTTGATGATATGTCGAACTCCGACGAAATCCACTGATCATGTTTATCAAAGATCGTATCTTTGTCGATGGGGTGATCTTGTTCTCTTGCATTGACAGAGGCTATTGAACGGAATGAGTGCCGAAGATGACAACTGCTGCGCGAAAACTTCACCAGAAAGGCGCTGAACACGAGTCCGAAAGGTTGCTCCAACCTGTTCAAACTCAGAACCCTGTCCCGCTTGCGGGCTGCTGGAAATCGTTTCTCAACAGCTTGAATGGTCTGTCCATTACGAACGGCGGCTTCGTCTAAGGTTTGTGGCTGCTGTCATCGGGAGATGCAGCGGCGACAAATCCGACAAGGAGGAAAGCGCGGGCAGGTTTCGCTGCTATGTGGATTGTGCGTTACAGATGCAGCCTTGGTTGGCCGGAAGGGCCAGGTTCATCGCATTGATGATCACAGGTACTGCGGCTTTCACGGCCGACTTTTGCCGATTGGCTGCCTTTTTCGCATCCATTGGCCTGTTTTGCTGACAGTTTCATCAGACT
>NZ_JBVCWP010000403.1:0-2925 GCF_057460485.1 Boseongicola sp. | reverse complement strand
GTCGGCGACCAGGAGGGAACCGTCAAGAAGATCAGCGTTCGCTCGACGGAGATCGAAACTATTCACCGTCAGTCCGTGATTATTCCGAACGCGACGCTCATCACCGATCCGGTCAGCAACTGGATGCATCTCGACAAGAGTTGTCGCCTCGATATACCGGTAGGTGTCGACTACGGCACCGATACGGAGCTGCTGCGCTCGACACTTCTAGCCGCCGCGAAGGCGCATCGCGGCGTTCTCAAGCAGCCGCCACCAGTTGTTCACTTTGCCGGCTTTGGCGACAGTTCGCTCGATTTCGAACTTCGTGTGTTCCTACGTGACGTGCGCAATCGGATCGGATGGAGCAGCGAGTTGCGCTTCGCGATCCTGGCGGCCTTGCGGGATGCTGGCATAAGCATCCCATTCCCACAGCGCGACGTACATGTTAAGGGCGGCACGCCAGAAGGCGCAGCCTAGCGGGTCTGAGTAGCGGGCGCCGGAGCAATCATGGGCATGAATCAACTCGGGGTTGGGTTCCAGGCAATGCTGTTCTCGTCGCATGTCGACAGCATCGCGTCGGCCGGGCTGATTATCGATAACATCTGGAATGATAATAAGGTGGTCAGCATCGACCTGCTCGGTGACGAGTTCATGGAGACGGTCAAGACCGGCGACAAGATCAAGATCAGCGAGGACGGCTCGGTCGAGGTCGGATAGATTCGCGCAAGGCCGGACGGATTGACCTCGCCTCTATCCTCGCCCTGTCCAAGACCGGAGGAAACAAAGCCTTTTTCACCACGGAGAAGGCCTTGCAAGATGGTTGCTGTGGCCTACTCGAGATGTCCTGGCACCTGTTTACTTGGGGCAACGAGGTTGAGATCATAAAGCCCAAGAGGCTGGCCTCGATGCTGCGAAAGCAACTTGAGATTTGCTCCGCCCATATGACGACGTGACGAGAAGCTTGGCCATGATGATGCTTAGTCGTCTTGCATTTGTTCCACTCGTAGCCCTGACCGTCTTGACAGGTGATGTACTCGCAGCGGATGCAGACAGCACTCTTGCCGACGGCGCGTCGCTTCTCGAGGAGCATTGTGCCCGCTGTCATTCCATCGCGGCGACTGGCAACAGCCCTTTGAACCAAGCGCCACCGCTTCGCGAGATGTACCTCAAGTACCCTATCCAGCAACTCGAGAGCGGGTTTGCAGAGGGAATGGGCTCTAGGCATCGGGGAATGCCTCAGATCCAATTTTCGATCGAAGAGGTCGACGCGATCTTGGACTACCTAGGAAACATTACAGGTGTACCGCCCTCGCAGCGGACGCGTTTTGACATTCCTGATGAATCAGCTCCGCCTTAAGCGCAGCTTTTGACGAAACCGGTCTCCACACCGTGGCGACCTGGTGGCGACCCGAGCCAGTGCGAGCCGTTTGCGGATATGGCGCAACCTAACAAGTTATTGATTCTAAAATAAAAGATTGGTTGCGGGGGCTAGATTTGCTCAAGAACGTACCAAGTGGACGTTGAGGCGATCAGCCTAGGTTGGTTGCGGGGGCTGGATTCGCTCAAGAACGTACCAAGTGGACGCTGAGGCGATCGGCCTAAGTTGACTGCGGCCACGCTCATCGTGTCCGCTCCTGAGGGTAAAGTGGACATGCCTACTCCGCTCGATGTCCGCTAATGACCCAAAGCGGACATTTCCCCTAGTGCGCCCGCCGTCCCTCAATCCATGTCTCTAGGATTTGGATCTCGCTGATTTGATCTGGGTCGACTGTGCGAGGGTCTGCTGACAGGACGACAAAATCTGCGAGTTTGCCTTCTTCGAGGCTGCCCACTTCGTCTTCCGACATGAGTTGCCAGGCAGGGACACTCGTTACTCCGCGAATAGCGTGTTCTATTGAGGCACGTTCGTCCGGCGAGAGCACGAAGTCGGGTTGGGTAAACAGGGTGCGCGTGACGGCAACCTCGATCATCTCCAAGGGCGAAAGAGTTGATACGGCGTAGTCGGTATGCAGTGAATATGGAATTTTGGCACGTTCAAAACTACCAGTGCGGTCGAGCTTTGCGGCTTTCTCAGGCCCGAAGACCGTATCCCGAAAAGCTTCTCCCCAATACAGGACATGGGCAATCAAGAATGAGCATGTGATCTCATTTTCCTTGAGCTTATCGATTTGGTCGTCCTGAACAATCGAACAGTGCTCGATCCGAGGGCGCAACAAGTCCAGACCGTCTCCTCGCGCCTTTGCCACTGCTGAAATGATGTTGTCGATGCCGGCATCACCATTGCCGTGCATTGCCATCTGCGCTCCGCGTCTTGAGCCCTCTGCTACTGCGTCATCGATTTCAGACTGCGTCATATAGGCGAGTCCTCGATCTTCTCGGTTCAGGTAGGGCTCTCGCTGCAATCCAGTATATGCCTGGTTCGAGCCATCGACGCTGATCTTGTAGCCAATCGCTCTGGCATTCATGTCCCCTGTCCCCGGCTTGACGTCGGCCTCGTCCCAAAGTGGAAGAGCGGCCCACTGCAGGTAGTTGCGGGTACGAAGTGGAAACTCCTTGCTATCAGCAAGCTTGATCAACACCTGCCAGTCCTCTGGACCTGTCACGCCCGCGACACCCAATGTGCCAATGCCCTGCGCTGCCCAATTCTGGCCTAGTTCTACGGCACCCTTGAACCGATCAAACTCGTTGAAGGGCTTAATCTCCTTTAGCGCGGCAAAAAGGGCCACACTGCCCGCAACATTGCCATCTAGCGATCCATCGTCATGGCGCCCCAGCTCTGCTCCTGACAAGTTCTGAAAGTCCGAAGATACGCCCATCAACCCGAGCATCTTCGAGTTCACGGTCATCTTGTGCCCGCCCGCGTGCCATACGACGACAGGTGTCTTTGACGAGATTTTGTCGAGCTCCTTGTTCGTTAGTTGCGGCTTGGTGAAGGATTGGGTGGTT
>NZ_JBVCWP010000402.1:0-2949 GCF_057460485.1 Boseongicola sp. | reverse complement strand
TCGACGTCAGCAAGGGAAAGCAGTCTCAACGTCAAGGGCAGAAGGCCTCGTAAATGAGATCGCCAATGTGCGCATGGGAAAGAAACAACGCATGAGATGGTCCCCAAGAGGCGCGCACCGTGTTGCGGTTGTCAGGGCTGCCGTCTTGGATGGAAGGCTCTCACCAGGACAGCTCAGGGCGGCATGATCCCCAAAGTTTTTCCACTCCCAATCGTTACAAAGTGATGACTGGCGCATTGCGGCTGCGAGTGCGGGACATTTGCCGCCGGGCGTGCCGCGACAACGAGGTCGACATCTTGCGCGGGGTGTTGTCGAGCGATCACGGCCACATGTTTGTCTCGGTGCCGCCAAAGCTTGCTATCAGCGATCTGGTGCGCAAGATGAAGGGCTGTTCGTCTTACAAGGTGCAATGCGAGTTTCCCGCCATCCGCATACGCTACTGGGGATGCCGGTAGTCGTTCAGTGAAATCAGCCGGGACGCTGTTCATCAAAAACGCGGTGCGGTTGGTGCGTCGGTCCGGGATGGCTCTGAACAGGGCCACGTCATTCGAGCTTGGCGGGGCGTCGGACGCAAAAGCGATCCGAGCCAAAAGATCGCGATTATCCCTCGGGGTAGATAGTGAGGGCCGTTTTCAGGCTGAAGCGCCGTGCTGCAACCTCAAGCAGACCGATGGCCGCGCCGCAACTGATTTCAAGCGCACGATCCTGCGGGTCAACCACTGGCAAGGCACGTGTCCGATCGGCGATCACCTCCAGATATCCGTCGGACACCCGGAAAAGCCACGGTTGTGTGTTGTGATCTGACAGTCCCAGAACCGCGTATCCGATCAAGAAAGGGATTTGGTCATACACTGGCCCATTTTCAGGAAAGCCCTCTGCAGTGATGGACCAAGGAGACGTGGCGTTTTGGATCATTCGACTTCACCATGAGGTGCTGATAGCGGCGAACGGCAGCGTATTCTTCAAACGGCTGACGTGATTGATGCGGATCAATCGCCTGAAGTGCTGCTGCGCTATGCAGTCTAAACTGCTCTCTCTTCAACAGCGGGCTGAAAGACTGGAGCAGTTGACTGTCAGGGAGAAAACAGAATGCCAGACGCGACACTCAGATTTTGCGGCGCGGCGCGAACGGTGACGGGATCTTGCTACTGGCTGCAGACGGATCAATGCAGTTTTCTGGTGGATTGCGGCTTGTTCCAAGGGCCCAAGACGCTGAAGGAACTTAACTATCGTCCGTTTCCATTCGACCCTCCCAAGATTGATTTTGTGCTTCAGACCCATGCCCATATCGATCATGCTGGTTTGCTCCCAAAATTGAGCGCCTCAGGATTTCAGGGACCCATCTACGCGACAGCTGGCACGAGAGACCTTCTGACATTCATGCTGCCCGACAGTGGTTACATTCAGGAGATGGAGGTCGATCAACTCAACCTCCGAAACCTGCGGCATGGCAAGCCAGAGGTTGAACCGATCTACACACGGCAGGACGCAGAGGATTGCCTGACCATTTTTGAAACGGTCGACTATGAAGTCTGGACACCTGTCGGCCCGGGTGTGCGCGCAAGGTTCTGGAACGCGGGGCACATCCTGGGGTCCGCCTCAATCGAAGTCGAAATCGATCAGAAAAACTCGAAACCTATTCGCCTTTTGTTTTCTGGCGATATCGGGCCTGACAACAAGCTGTTCCATCCTGATCCTGACGCACCGTCGGATTTCGATTATGTGATATCGGAGGCAACCTATGGCGGTCGCGAGCGGGCCGATGTCACACCCGCCGCACGAATGGAAACGCTGAGGCACGAAGTGTCACGCGCGCTGGACCACAACGGCATGTTGCTGATCCCTGTTTTCGCTGTAGAACGCACTCAGGAGTTGATCACGGATCTTCTCGCGCTTCAGGACGCAGGCGACATCCCCAAGGTTCCGGTCTATCTGGATTCCCCGTTGGCCATCCGCGTGACCAAAGTTTTTCAAAGGCATGCGCGGGACCTCGAAGATCTTGGACCGGGGCCACGATTGATAAGCAATCCCGCAATTCGCCCCACAGAAACGGTCGAGCAAAGCAAACAGATCGCGAAAATCACCGGGGGCGCAATCATCCTTGCAGCAAGCGGTATGTGCGAGGCCGGCCGCATCCGGCACCACCTCAAGCAATGGCTTTGGCAGGACAAGGCTACCGTCCTTTTTGTTGGATACCAAGCCATCGGCACGCTGGGCCGGATCCTGAGCGAAGGCGCGAAGTCTGTGAAAGTTCACGGAGAGGAGATCAGGGTCAAGGCGCGCATTCGCAAAGTCGATACGTATTCTGGGCACGCAGACGGATCTGAGTTGACCGATTGGATTATCCAGCGCCGCCCGATCAGAGAGGCGCTTATCCTGACCCATGGCGAAGAGCCACAAATGAACGCGTTAAAATCCGCCCTGATGGAAAAAGGGTTCGCTGACAAAGACATACTGATCCCAAATCTTGATGATCAGATAGCTCTTAGCGCAGATGGGACGTCGATCCTTGAACCGCCACAGGATCAGCGCATGCTACCCGAGGCATTAGGCGGGCCCGATTGGCACAACGATCTGACAGAGCTTGTGTTCGAATTGCGGGACATATTCGAACAGGCAGCTGATGATAAAGCGCGTGCCAAAGTCCTGCGACGGATCAGGCGTGCGTTGAAAGATGATGCTTGAGAGGTCCGCGATGGATGTCGCTAAAGCACGCTCTTTCTGGATGCGTTAGGCCGGATTGTGCCTGTCGTTGTACCCTAATAAAAGAGAAATCGCCGCTTCTCGCCTATTTTGGGCCTTGTTGCAGGGATCGCCTCTCCGCTGATACCGATGCGGTCTGTTCCCACTAGGATCCTGCAAATGCCTCACAAGTTCAACGCCGATCGTCGAGACAAGATCCCGAAGCAACGGCATCGAGTGACCAACTGGGCCGAGTATAACGAGGGC
>NZ_JBVCWP010000401.1:0-2981 GCF_057460485.1 Boseongicola sp. | reverse complement strand
GGGCCATCTCCATCAGATAATGACGGTGGATAGCGGCCAGCTGTCGTCCTTGACGACGGTGTATGTCTGTTGCCTCCGGTACTGGCGGCGCTTTTGGTCGGCCAGCTTCGTTGAGGCTGAGTTCGTCCAGCAATTGGGTTGAAAGGTCAGTCATGATGGACAAGAATAGTCTAACTCACGCTAAGTCAAGGAAGTCTGCTTTGGCTCTTTCCTGCCATACGCTGCGGTTGCGAACATTATTTGGTTAAATTCTACACGCCGATGGCGGTTATGCAGGACACAAAGTACGCTCGATTTGTCAGCTTCTTTTGGACCAAAGCAATGCGTCATCAAGGCGGTCGTCCCCCCAGAAAACCTCGCCATCAACCACGAATGTAGGTGAACCAAATACACCAAGTTCCATGGCCTCATTTGTGGCTGTTGCAAGTACACTTATGATCCGATCGGACTGAGCAGCAACCAAGACATGGCTTGGGTCGCAACCGATTTCTTCCAGGCTTTCGGAGATGTTCGGCTCCTCTCCAGCTGGCTCGCCGCTTTCGAACCAACGCCGATAAGTGGCGCGTGTGTAGTCCGCTACCCAGCCTTCCTCAACTCCAAGTGTGGCAATCTGGTTGGCAAGCACAAGGCCTGGAACCGGATAAGGTGCCGGAATATGGGGTGCGAGACCGTAGCGATCAGCGCGACGTTCGATGTCGCGCCACATATAAGCTGTCTTCACGGGTTTGTCTTTAAAGGGGATATTATTCTGTTCAATCATCACGTGCCGGACATTGAACGGACGCCAACGAACTTCTGCCCCCGCAACTCTTTCGACCTCGGGAAGCCGCATAACAGTTAGGTAGCTGTAAGTGCTGCCAATTGAATACCAAAAATCGATTTGTGGCACGCCACGCCCTCCCATCCACTTCATTAGCATCCCAGGTTACTGCAAAGCTACATATAGGACTATCCGTTCTTCTCTTGGCAGTCTTCGGGCTCCAAGGGGCCGTCTGTTGTGAAAAGCCTCAAGGACTGCCGTGCCCATAAGATGAGCATGGCACTCTAAGCTTCGGACGATGCCAACATCTCGCCCCCGTAAGCGTCCATCAGCTCAGCTCCAAATTCCTCTGCGCCTTCAATTCGGAGGGCCGAGATATGGGTGACTGCATCATCCCGCACCTCGCGACTTGGGTAGACCGTCACGATGGCAAAACGGTCCAGTTCAGCATCTACGAGCATTGAATGTTTAGCGCCCAAAGCCAGCAGCCCCGGAAAATATTTTCGCTCCATCAGGTCTGTCACATGCTGCAGGGTCTCGGTCCCGCCTATCATTCGCCATGTCGTGATTGAAACAAAGCTCATTTTATCGTCCTCCGCTTCATTGAAGCATAGCACAGTTCGGCACTCTGGTCCCGACAGAACGGTGATCGCCATTTTGCATAGCAGTCATTGGCTGCATTGCAGCAAGCCGACAATAAGGGCTGATTGCTGCCGTTCACTGCGCGATGCATTGAGGTCTGCTTAGCGGGACGAAGTCGCCATTTACTGCAAGCAAACCTTTGTCCGCTTCTGCACATCGCGCAGGAAACACTTTTTTCTACTCAATGCCGGCCTCGCAGGACACTTGAGCAACGTGAAATGTAGTGTATCTTGACGTATCGCCTTAAGGGAGGATGCGCACGATGGCCGGAAATGGTGAACATAAAAATGAAAGTATTTGGGATTCTGCCGCTCCTGGCTGGGCAAAATGGGAATCCGCTTTGATGGGCGCCGCCGCCGAGGCGACTGAACAAATGCTGGATGCGGCCAACGTAGAAATGGGCATGAGCGTGTTGGACCTCGCCTGTGGCGCCGGCAGCCAAACGATTCAAGCCGCGAGACGCGTGGGGCCGACTGGCCGGATTTTCGCAAATGACATCGCGTCAAAAATGTTGACGTTTGTGACCTCAAATACCGCCGCCGCGGGGCTGACCAATGTCGAAACACTGCACGGACCAGCGGAAGATCTTTCCGAAAGTGGGCTGCGCGTCGATGCGGCAACCTGCCGACTCGGCCTGATGCTGTTCCAGTCGCCTCAAGACGCGCTTGCGGCCGTGCGAAGCGTCTTGGTGGAGAACGGACGCTTCGCCGTTCTTGTGGTGGCCTCGCCGCAGGACAACCTGCTGTTTTCAAAAACCATGATGATCGCACTAAAACATGCCGGGAAGACCCCGCCGCCGCTGGGTTCACCAGGGCTGTTTGCGCTGTCAGACCCTGCGAGACTAGAGAACTTATTTCAAGCGGTCGGGTATATCGACACTAGGGTCGAGCAGGTCGTCGCTCGGATGTCCATCGCATCGGTCGGCGACGCTCTAACCATGATGCAGGAGGCATTTGGTGCCTATCGCGCCGTGCTGGCCGATCTGGACGACGAAAAACGCGATCTGGCCTGGAGCGAAATCAGGGACTGCATTGGACAGTTTTCGGGCCAAGGCGGTGTTAATGCTGATATGACCTTCCTTCTGGCTTCCGGGACAAACCCGCCAACCTGATCATACGGAATTGTCGAACGGCAACACGACGCTCGCTCTCGACACCTATCGGGTCGTCTCATTGTGGCAGGGCGGAGACCGCTTCGGGTTCAAAGCTGCCGTTTGCTGTGTCATGCACCAGTGACTGTTGTGCGGGACCTTCCTGCCGTTCGCCGCGACTGCGCAATTTGCTGCGAACTGGTAAGACCGTCTATACGGAGGGTGGATTTCGATTGTTTCCCGAGCTCGCAAATTCACACGGGGGAACTCCAAGAGCGGACATTCATAGCTAGAGGGGCTTCATCCCAAACAAGAACCGGGAGAGCCGGTTGCGCCGCACCACAACGTGAAAGATCACCAACGTCACAACCACTGATGTCAGGCAAATGATCAGGTATTTCGAAACCGCTCCGGCTGAGAGTTGAACCACGAAAAAACCCACCGCAACGATAACTGTCTGATGAAGAATATATATCGGTAGAACAGCCT
>NZ_JBVCWP010000400.1:0-3010 GCF_057460485.1 Boseongicola sp. | reverse complement strand
GGTTTTTGGGGCTGCCATCGTAGTTGTGGCAGCGAAAGCAGTCGTAAACGCCCCCCACGGAAGGATCGCAAGGGTCAGCAACATCAATAGCAATATCCGTGCCTTCTTCATATCATCTCAATTGCATACTTGCCGAAGGATGTCGACATCACCGAGGGTCAACATTGCCGTGATGTGCAAACGGGCACCTTGAGTTCATTCATTGGCTGCTTTGGGCTCAGAGCGGACATTCGGAGAAGTCCATGCAAGCTTGGCATTCGGCAAAACAAGTTCCCCTAACCTGCCCGCAATTCCCCCAATAATTCAGCCCACCAATCCGCCATTTTCACCCTCTCATCCCAATGGGCACCCCTCGCATAGGCCCGCCGCACTTCATTGCGTTCCACATGAGCCAGTGCCCGTTCAATGGCATCCGGGTGCCAAAGGCCACTTTCGTTTGCAATTGTCGAGAAAGTTGCCCTGAAGCCATGCGATGTCATTTCTTCGCCCGTGTAGCCCATTCGCCGCAATGCCGCGTTAAAAGTATTCTCACTGATCGGGCGCTTGGATGATCGCAAGGAAGGGAACAAAAGAACGCCCCAACCCGATTGCTCTCGCAGGTCTCTCAAAAGCGCGACTGCCCGCTCTGGCAATGGCACGGTATGCGATACCCTCATCTTCATCCGGTCGGCAGGGATTGTCCAAACCTTCCCGTCAATGTCAAACTCCGACCACTCCGCATGACGCAATTCACCGGGACGGGTTGCCAGAAGCGCCAGCAATTCCAAACCGATCCGAGTTGCATCTTGCCCCTGATATCCGTCAATGGCCCGCATGAGTCCGCCCAGCGCGGCTTTGTCCGTAATCGCCGCTTGTGATTTTGCTTTGTGACGGACCAATGCATCGCGCAAAGGATATGTTGGATCATTGTCGGCAAGGCCATTAGCTATGGCAAACCGGAAAACAGCGCCAACGGTCGAGCGAAGACGCTGGGCAGTTTCGAAGTGCCCTTTGGCTTCGATTTTCTTTAGGGTCTTGAGAACCATCGCGGCAGAAAGATCGGTGATTGGTTTCTGCCCGAAATCCCTGTTCGCCATAGCTATGAACGAGGCGACCTTCTTCAGCGTCGTATCAGCGCGACCTTCCAAGCTAATCTTTTTCAGATAACTGGAGGCAATTGCCTCAAAGGTGTTTTCCAGGTTCTGCTGTCTTAATTCAGCCTTTTCTTTTTTGACTTCGCTGGGGTCCACATCGACAGCAACTTGCGCGCGTGCCTCGTCACGTTTCTGTCTCGCTTGTAGCAGCGAAATCGCAGGAAACGCCCCAAAGGACAAAAGCTTCTCTTTGTTATTGATCCGGTACTTGAAGCGCCACAGCTTGGAACCGCCCGGATTCACCAGAACATACAAACCGTCATAGTCGGAAACTTTGTAGGGTTTATCTGTGGGCTTGAGATTCTTCACTCTCAAATCAGTCAGTGGCATGGGGGTATCGCCTTTTCGATAATTTCCCGATACCCCTAAATATCCCCCCATTTGGGCCGGATACCCCTATACGGGACTGGACGACATCGGACAAAAAATTCCTAAAAACCCTTATATACAAGGAATTACCGGATGTCATTGGCTATTAAAATACGAGAAAATGGTGCCCCCACACGGACTCGAACCGCGGACCTACTGATTACAAATCAGTTGCTCTACCAGCTGAGCTATAGGGGCACTTTCGGCGGGTTTTGCTTGAATGGACGGCGAAATGCAACCTTTTTTTGATGCGGCGAAAGATTCATTTTTGGGCGTGACGCTCGCGGCTCGTTTGGCGTGCTCACAAGCAATTCACGGCCGTCCGGTAACTCACGTCTACCGATAAGTAACGACCCAAAAAGCCAAGATTTTTCTTGCTCTCCGATAAACAATACATGACTTTGAATGAAATATTCGAATTGATATCGCGCTCTGCGGAGAATTGTCTTGAAACGCCTGATACGCCAGCTCTGGGACAGAAACAGGATCGGGCTGATCGCTTTCTTCCTGGCGGCGGCGGTGTCACTGTTTTTTGTCCTGCGCCTCGGAATATTCTGGGTCTATTGGTCGGACCCCGCACATCGTGACCAGCCGATCGAGCGCTGGATGACGCCCGGGTACATTGCTTATTCGCACCATGTGCCGCGAGACCTGATCGCCGAGGCACTCGGTCTGACACCGGGCCGGCACCCTCACAAGACACTCGAGGATATTGCCGAGGAAAGCGGGCGCACAGTCGAAGAACTGAAGATCTTGTTGAACGCGGTCATTGAACAACAGCAGCGAGCCGGTGAATGACGGATATTCTGCTGGAGTGGATGTCGCATTACGGCGTCCTGATTATTGGCGTCACGACTTTGCTGAGCTGTCTCGCCCTGCCCGTTCCGTCATCGCTGATGATGCTGACGGCAGGCGGGTTCGTTGCCTCCGGCGACCTGACCGGCGGGTCGGTGATCGCCTTCGCCTTTGGCGGAGCCGTGTTGGGCGATCAGATCGGCTATTACCTCGGGCGCGGTTTCGGCGCGGGGATACTGTCGCGGATATCCCAAAACCCAAAACGGGCCAAGCTGGCGGAGAGGGCCAGGGATTACATCCGAACGCGCGGAACAACGGCCGTATTTTTCAGCCGCTGGCTGGTCAGCCCCTTGGGTCCCTACGTCAATCTGGCGGGCGGCGCATCGGATATGAATTGGCTTCGGTTTTCCTGTGCCAGCATTACCGGAGAGGCCGTCTGGGTGCTCTTCTATGTCAGCACCGGATACGTCTTCGCCGACAGGATTGTGGAGGTCAGCGCCCTGTTGGGCAACGCGTCCGGCGCTTTGGCGGCGGGAACGGTCACCATATTGCTCGGGTTCTGGCTGCGGCACAGCGTGCGCTCGGCGCAGGCGCGCAACTCCGCGCGCAAATCGGAATAGTTCAGGATGAGCGCCTAACGGCTCGACCGCGCGACGATGGCGACCGCGACGATGCTGACCAGAATGACCACCAGCGCACCGGGCGATGCGCCT
>NZ_JBVCWP010000399.1:0-3014 GCF_057460485.1 Boseongicola sp. | reverse complement strand
CTTTGAACCAAAAGGGGAGGTAGCCTTCAAACCTGACCCGATGCGCATGGTCGATGAAAAATTTCTTGAAACACCGCTCTAATGCGTTCGCGAGATAACCTGGCATCCATGCAACTAAGGCCATCTTTCGCATAGGCGCTGACGTCAGACACGATGCATTTGCCCCCAGCGATTACCCAATATATGTATGGAAGGGGTTACAGGTAATAAGAAGGCAAAGCGCAGTCATGAAATCTGTGATCGGCAAGGTTCACGAGAAATTCGTCTTTAACCGACGCGTCAGGGTGCTTGTGGAAAAGCTGGGTGCGTTGGTGCCTCCAGAGGCGCATGTGCTGGACGTGGGCACGGGTGATGGTCAGATCGCCAAGATGATCGGCGCGCAAAGCCAAGGCGCCCGGATCGAAGGCATAGACATCAAGCTCCGGCCCGAGACACACATTCCGGTGACGCTGTTTGACGGCATGCGAATTCCGATGCAGGACAACAGCGTCGATGTGGTAACCTTTGTGGATGTCCTGCATCACACAGACAATCCCGGCGCGCTGATTGCCGATGCCGCCCGCGTGGCGCGAAAAGCTGTGATCATAAAGGATCATCTGAGCGAAAACGCGCTGGACCGTGCCACCTTGCGGGCGATGGATTGGGTTGGCAATGCGCCGCACGGGGTTGTGCTGCCGTACAATTACGCCTCTCAAGCCGCGTGGATGGGCTGGTTCGAAAAGAGCGGGCTCGAGGTAGATGTCTTCGACACCGATGTGCCTCTTTATGCCTTCCCGCTTAGCGTTTTTTTTGGCCGGAAGCTTCATTTCCTTGCGTCGCTGCGTCCGACGCTCTGAAGACAAAGGCCTTGGCCACCAAAAATGTCAGAACCGCTGCGCCACCGACTGTACAGATATAAATGCCAGTATCCAACAGATAGACACCGGTGACAAATCGCGTGGTGAGCGCCGAGACAAGTGCGAAGGACGAGATCTGGGAGGCCGAGTAGATCACAAAACCACCCCTGCGCGCCGACTTTGCGCCAAAGCTGAAATACTTATGCGCGAGATAAGCCAGCGGTACACAAGACATAAAGAGCGCAAGGCTCGTCCAGTAGGGCGGCAGGCCCATTGGCCCGACCATGAACGCGGCCAAAGCCGAATAGCCCAGCGAAAACCCGCCCCCCACGGCGAGGAAGCGCAGAAAATCCCATTGCACCGATGGGCGGCGGAAGCCTGTCACTTGGTGACCTCTTGCGGAAGGTTCAGGCGGAAGAGCCGCAGCGGGCTCTGCCCCAGATCGACTGGCTCGGCCCAGTCCCGGGTTTCACCCGCAGCGAGTTTCGTGGCGATCGCGTCCGGCGCGTAGGCCGAGTCCTTGCACACCAGCAGATATTCCGCGCCGGTCTGCGGAACTGATTCAAGGAATGACTTCTCTGGTGCGGAGATTATCTGGAACCCATTGCGCATGGCCTCCACGCTGCGGTGGTAGGGCGCTGAGAGCGGAAAGTGATGCGTGGTAGCGGCCAGAATCGGACCAAGGTTTACCGAAGAAAGGATGCGCGCGGGCGGCAACGCGTTGAGGGACTTAAGTGCGTCGGAGTCTCGGCATGGCCTGTCCAACAGCGAGCGGCGTGGAGTGCTGACCGTCTCACGGCCGGCAGCTATCGCGGACAGTTTCGCGCCGCCATATTTCGTCACGACTCCGAGCGGAAGAACGAAGACCGTACCGACAAAGGCCATGGTCAGAACGATCTTGTGCCATAGTGGCCAACCCACCTCTGTACGGTTTACAAGCGCTGCCATGGCAAATCCGAAGACCAGCGGTTGCACTGCGTAGACGGCCACGGCAAGACGTACCTGATAGAACATGCCCGCGAAGGACAGGGACAGAAATGTCAACAGCACCGCCGCGCTTCGCCAGACATCGGGATTGCTCGCGATCCCAGCGCGGCGGATCAGGGCATAGCCTGCTGCCAGGATGACGCTCAGCGCGGGAAAAGTCTGCAGAAAGAATTTCTCGGGCGCATTATAGATCACCGAGAAGCTCGACTGCGTCTCTGAGATGGCTGCCAGGGCGGTGTCGCGCAGGTCTTCTGGCAGAACATTGTAGGGGCCGCTGGCACAGAACGTGATTTGCGGCCAGAGAATCGCTAGCGCCGCCATGCCGAGAGGCAAGACTGTAAGCGCGCGGCGGACGGGCGTGGCCGAACGCAACGTGCCGATGTAAACAAGCACCGAGAAACACAGCGCCACAGTCGTTACCCAAAGAATGGGCGGCGACAGCTTGTCGCAATAGGCCATGCCCCAATCGGCGGGGGCGGTCTGGCCCGCAAAGAACACCGGTGCGGCAAGGCCCAGCCCTAGCCCGTAGCCCAGAAGCCTGACCTTTTCGGCTTGACCAAAGAGCAGGAACAGAATGACCAGCGTAACACCCGCGGTCGCAACAAAGAGCAGGCTTTCGAGCCCCACCGCAAGTGAGAAGGCGGCAACGACACCAGCAAGGATACCACCAGCGAGGGGCCGTTCGTTGCGCGCAACCGCGTAGACTAACACCATCATGCAGAGCATCTGCACATTGTGATGGTCAATCCGCCCGATCTGGAAATACCCACTATGGAAGTACGGCACCATCGCTACCGGCATGAGAGAAAAACTGGCCGCCTGGAGACTGAAAAGCTTTTGGCTTAACCGCCCCGTCAACGTCAGGAAAACCGTAAAGAGCAGCGCTGGCCACAATACGATGCTCCAGCGCTCGGCGAGGGCGTCGGGCATGACTAGGGCCAAGGTGCGCTGAAGCGCTCCGATACCTAGATCGACATAGCGCGACCAGTGCAAGGAGAGGCCATCCGGAGGGACGAATTGGTATTGCGTCATGTCGAACCAAGATTGGCCAGCCAGCCAGGAGCGAACCGACAAAAGCCGCATGAAGTCGTCGTTGCCCCGAAATTCAAGCTTATGGAAGACCGTCGAAAAGGGGATCGTCTGGCTCGTAACATAGATGAACAGCGCAAAGCCAAGAATCGTCCAGTATTT
>NZ_JBVCWP010000398.1:0-3019 GCF_057460485.1 Boseongicola sp. | reverse complement strand
TCGCGCAGCATCGAGGGCGCTGTCTATTGCGATAACTTTTCCGCCTTGGGCGCTTGCCAGGTCTTCAGTTTCTCCAGGTCCGGCACGTAGAGCCGGAACTGGGAAGCTAGGTCGAGATCCTTGCGCTCGATGGGCAGCCAGTTCTCCTCGGGCACGCCCTCCGGCTTCTCAGCGGCGATGTGGATCTCAATGCCGCCGTCCTCGTTGAGCTTCATGCCACCATTCTCACCGACGCTGTACTTCTTGCGGTCGTTGGGGATGAAGAAGCCCTCGTCGAGGTCGTAGAGCGTCAGCGACCAGAAGGCCTTGGCGGGCGGCATTTCCTCCGCCGACATGCGGATGACATAGTCGTGCTGGGCGTTCAGGGGAGCACCATCGGTGGTGACCAGCTGCGGGTAGACTGCCTCCTCTTGCGGAATGCCGATCGGACCGGAGATCGAGGTAGCCACGAGCGCGTCAAGACTGGTCTCGCCTTTGGGTTGGAACATTACTGGTGCGATAGCGTCGTAGGTTTCCTGAGAGGCGATGTCACGGAGGATCCCGCGCTGGATCTTCTGGGCGATCTCGCGGACTTGCTTGCCGTTGATCTTGGCGAACTGTTCCGGGTCGGAGGCCTTGCCCGGTTCCACGCCCAGGGGCCTGTAGGCCGCGAGGACCGCCTGATCCTCAGCATTATTGGGATCGAAGGTCGTGTGGTTAAACACGAACTGCATGACCTCAAGAAGGTTTTTCTCGAAGACATCTGCATCCGTTTCGCCAACCGGCGGAAATGCAACGTCGTCGATGGGCTTAGGCTCGCCACCCTCGTACTCAGATAAAGTGACGAGCTTGAGCGATTTCATCTGGTCGGCGATCTTTTTGAAGCGTTCCGGGTCGTTGGCATGAGGCATGATCCGGAACACGGCCGACACAAAATCTCCGGTCGCTTCAAAGACACGATCGATACCTTCAACGGGCTCTCCGTCGTAGCCCTCGGTCCGCGCAGAATACAACAACATCTTCTCAGGCTTGCGAAAATCGCCCAATCGCGTTGACATCGGAATATTGACGTAGTGGTCGTAGCCCGTGACCATCAGGGAGACATACTTTGAGTCGAATGCGGGAATCTCAAGGATCACCGGATCTTTCCGCAGATCGATCAAACAGCTCAGGTAGAGCGTATCGTTATTTGGGCGAGCGATCTCTTGTAGCGTGTGGTCTTTAAGCTCTGTATCAGGATCACAAGTGTTCCAGCCTCCCTGCTTAGCTGCGAACTTGTTGTTCACATTGTACATAGCGACATACTGGTAGGAGCGTTCGACCAGGTTTTCGATATCCGCTTTGCTAAGCTGGCCGTCGCTCTGAAGGGCCACAGACCGCCCCTCGACCAATTCACTGAATGGCTGAATGGCCTCCTCCACCGAGTCTAGGACCTCTACAGTTGCCTTCTTGGCTTCTTCTAGAACCTCTCGCGCCGCTTCGCTGGCATGATCAAGGGTCTTTGTCGCTTCTTTGGCGTCATCTAGTGCACGCTCAGCAGCGTCTCTCTCGGCTTCTAAGGTAGAACTCGTAAGCTCTTTGGCGCGGTCAATCGCATCCAGGATTGCCCGCTTTGCAGCTTCAATTGCCTCGTTGGTTGTTTCCTTTGCCTCGTCAATCACCTGCTCAGTCGATTGATCAGGAGCCTTTGTCTCCACCTCTTCCTCTGCGAACGCTTTTGTTGGCAAGAGTGCAAGGACGCAGAAAATCGTCACCAAAACCAGGCGCCTCGAGGTCATTCTCATCTACTCCCTAAAGTGCAGAAAAACTCCGCGATCATCACAACGCTTACTCAAACATCTGCCTTTGATATGAATCAGAGGGGGCGCAATGTCCGCTTCTGGCACTTAACGGACGTCAATCTGGATCACGCTGATGTCCGCTTTGAGGGGCAAGGCAGACATCATCAAACTGCGGTCTGATGTCCGCTAATGACCCAAAGCGGACAAAGATTGTCTCAAGACTGTCACCGAGCTTCTCCCAGCACCTCGGTAAGTCAACAAGCGCTAGGTTGACGTGGATCAAGCCACTTGGGCGCTCTGATTGTCATACTTTACATGAGAACAACCCAAATCGAGTGGGAGGTAACTCAAATGAGAACTATGCGACTAGCGCTCGTTGTGCTCGGAGCGATGCTTGCCAGCATGGTGGCGCAGGTGTCGGCATTCGCCCAGCAGGACAAACCGAACATCCTTGTGATTTGGGGGGATGACGTGGGGCAATCGAATATTAGCGCCTATACCAAGGGGCTTGTCGGTTATCGCACTCCGAACATTGACCGGATCGCCGACGAAGGCATGATCTTCACGGACTACTACGGCGAGCAATCGTGCACCGCCGGACGATCATCGTTCATCACAGGCCAGAGCGTGTTTCGCACCGGACTTTCCAAAGTCGGGCTGCCGGGTGCCGATCTCGGGCTTCGCGAAGAGGATCCGACAATCGCCGCACTCCTTAAGGCGCAAGGGTATGCGACTGGTCAATTCGGTAAGAACCACCTTGGTGACAAGGACGAGTTTCTTCCGACCAACCATGGCTTCGACGAGTTCTTCGGCAATCTCTATCATTTGAACGCGGAAGAAGAGCCAGAGAACGAGGATTACCCGGATGATCCGGAGTTCAAGAAGAAGTTTGGTCCCCGCGGCGTGATCCACTCTTGGGCACAATCTGACGGGACCCAGAAGATCGAGGACACCGGCCCGCTCACGAAGAAGCGTATGGAAACGGTCGATGACGAGACCTCAGATCGTGCCATTGCCTTCATCAAAGAGCAGGTCGAGGCTGGCAAACCTTTCTTTGTCTGGTGGAGCGGCACGCGTATGCATTTTCGCACGCACGTAAAGCCGGAGCTCCGTGGGATCTCAGGGCAGGACGAGTACGCTGATGGCATGGTCGAGCACGACATGCATATCGGCAAGTTCCTCGACAAGCTCGACGAGCTCGGTATCGCCGACAACACGGTCGTCTTTTACTCGACCGACAACGGACCGCACTACAACAC
>NZ_JBVCWP010000397.1:0-3024 GCF_057460485.1 Boseongicola sp. | reverse complement strand
TTTTTCTGGGTCCAACTGGTTGGAATGCCAAGCGGATAGAGGATGATCGCCGCCAGAACCAGTGGAAGGACCCAACCGACCTTTCGATCCCTAAAGGCGATTGGCTTCGCGATCCGGTGCGGATTGCGAATGAACCAGATCAGCATCAGCAGTCCTGCCGCCGCCATGACAAGATTGAACACCTGTCCGGTACCAATGCCGAGCCATGCGGCCTCGTAATCTCGGAAAAGATCCACGCCAAAGCGCAAACCCGCATAGAGCAGGACAAAAAGGCTGACGACGACGCCGCGTCCCGACGGCCATATTTTCAGGGCCCAGATCAGAACCGGCAGGATCACGAAATTCTTTGCGCTTTCGTAAAGCGCAACAGGGTGTCGCGCGCCTTCGAGATCGGCGTATTGGAAGCCCCACCAAACATCAGTGGCACGGCCAACGACGCCGCCTTCGATAAAGTTGCCCAATCGACCGACAGCCAAGAGAAAGACGCCCGGTACCACCATTTCATCAAGCAATTCGAGCAGAGACCGCTTGCGCCATAGCGCAAACACAAGGGTCGCAATGAGCGCACCGAGCAAAACGCCGTGCGAGGCCATTCCGCCTTCCCACCAGTTAATCGCAGCACGCGGGTGCGCGCGGTAATAGTCCAGTTCATAGACCAGTATGTCGAAAACGCGACCGCCGATCATCACTCCTGCGCCCATGAAAATCGTGAAGAGATATACGTCCGCTTTCAAGAGCGCCAGTTGCCTTTGGCGCAGCCAGAACCAAATGAAAACACCGAGAAAGCCCAAGCTGTAGACTGCGCCATACCAATAAATTGAGATTGGCGAAGAAATGATAGCTGGATCAAAGTCGTGGACCATCGATGTTCCTCCAGAACTGCCGCTCTGTAAGAATTGGTAGACCGGATCGCCGCGACGTGCGTTGACCTGAATCAAGGGGAATTTCGCTAAAGTGGGCTAACGGTTGTTCTGTATTCAATGCTCCGGACGCACTTTTCAAAACCTCGAGGATTTGCTTTGACGGAACCCGATGTCGCCCTGACTGATTTCGCGCTCACGGTTGAGTGTGTCGTATTCGCGCTGGCGCTTCGTTCAGGCAAAGGGTCGGTGGGGCCCTTGCGACGTGGGTTTGGCGCCCTGTTCCTCGCGCTCGCCGCCGGGTCCGCGTTGGGAGGTATTTGGCTTGGCTTTCTGAATTCATATGACAGCGCCTTGAGCCGGATCGTCTGGTCGGCGACTCTTCTTTCGCTCGGCTCAGCCGGACTGATCGTCTGGTTTCTTGTCGCGGAGTTCCCCCTCTATCGACCCTGGCGGGCAATTATCAGGATTTTTGGCCTTGTTGTTTTTGCGGCTTATGCGCTCGCTGTTGTGTTCGTGACCCAGGCCTTTCAGCTCGCAGTTCTGAATTTGTTTCCGGCATTGGTTCTGCTTTTGGCAGGATATGTAGTCGAGTATCGCCGCTGCGGCGAAGGACCTCTGCTATTCGGAATCTTCGGCATTTTACTGATTTTTGTCGCCACACTTCTCCAGCAGTTGGGTCTGGATATTCACCCTGTGTATTTTGCGCACAATGCCGTCTACCATGTCTTGCAGGGAGTGGCGTTTCTGTTACTATTCAATAGTATAGATGGATTTAATGAGAGATTTAAAACGCGGGCTGACAGTAGTTAGGGAGGGCTCGGGCGAGGCTGGTTTCGGCATCAGCAGACGTATTTTTCACCTGAGCCAGCCCAGACATGCTCAGTTCATGTCTATCGCGTTTTTACGAAGGATCGAAAACGGGATTGTTTCCAGCGTATTCAGATGCGTCGATTCCAGGACGACCATCGGCGCTGCGTCGAAAGCGTCAGCTTCTGCCCAGCGATCCGCGCACAGACACCAGCGGTCGCCGGGTTTCAGGCCGGCGAATCCAAATTCTGGAATCGGAGTGCTGAGGTCGTTTCCGCGGGTTTTGGAAAACTCCAGGAAGTCCGCCGTGACCAGCACACAGACCGTATGCCGGCCTTTGTCCAATGGCCCCGTATTGCAGCAGCCGTCGCGGAAGAAACCTGTAAGAGGGCTGTTTGAACAGGGCTTCAGAGGTTCGCCCAGCACGTTGGTGCTCTCTTCGAGTTCGGGCTTCATAGGGTCTTTCATGCTTTCTCGATCGGTTCAATTGGTCCCGGATTTCGTTGGACCGCTGCGGGAGTTGCTTGCCAAGCAATAAGGGGCGGGGCGGGAAACTGCAAAGAATATCGCTGCGAAAGTGAAAGCGGGCTGCGGTATCAAAAAAGCCTACCGCGATTATCAAGGTAGGCTTTATCTGGAGTCGGATCAGGGCCAGAACGGTTAATCGTCCAAAGGCCGTTGATACCAGGTCGGTAACCGGCCTATTTGTTTTCTTCGCCTTCTTCGTCGGTTTCCGACTCGACCGGAACAGACTCGTCAACGATGTCCAGTTCGTCGGCTGCCGCGGAACCAATGTCCTCGAACAATTCGGCGATCTCGAATTCGGCTTCAGCTTCTGCTTCGGCTGCGAGATCCTGAATGCTCTTGCCGGAGGCTTGAAGTTCAGCTTCGTCCTTGGAGCGCGCGACGTTCAGTTCGATCGTCACTTCGACTTCCGGGTGCAGGACAACTGTCAGCGAGTGAATGCCGAGCTCTTTGATCGGCTTGTTCAGAACGCACTGTTTCTTGTCCAGCGTGAAGCCGGCCTCGGTCGCGGCGTCTGCTGCGTCACGTACTGTGACCGAGCCGTACAGCGAACCGGAATCGGAAGCTGAGCGAATCACGATGAACTGCTGTCCGTCGAGTTTCTTGGCCACGGCTTCGGCTTCGGACTTGGCTTCGAGGTTTTGCGCCTCGAGCTGAGCCTTCTGATTTTCGAAGCGCTTCATGTTCTCGGCATTGGCGCGGAGCGCTTTGCCTTTCGGCAGAAGGAAGTTGCGAGCGAAACCTTGTTTGACGGACACGACATCGCCCATCTGGCCAAGTTTGGCTACGCGTTCAAGTAGGATAACGTCCATTGGTCGGCTCCTTATTT
>NZ_JBVCWP010000396.1:0-3028 GCF_057460485.1 Boseongicola sp. | reverse complement strand
TCACCGCCGCAGGCCAACACGCGCTTGAGATATATGCAGGCTCCGCGCGAATTGGCCTGCTAAACTCGAAAGGGTGGGTTAAAATTCAGCCGGCCAAGTGGGTCACTTTTGATCCGGCGTTGACACAGTTGCGGTACCCGAAGGTGAAGACAGTTTCATCTTCCGTGCAGATTATTAAAAGGAACGACAATGGACACCAAATTGGAAACGGTCGATACGACTCGCACCCCCGTCAAAGGGGCACAAGCGCCCCCAAGGACCTACAACAAACCCACGTTAGCGAATTCAAAAACGCAACCCGAACCGCCACCATCGGCAATTGTCTATTGCGAGGGCAACTTTGGCAAAGTCGATGGCAAGACTGCAAATGGCCTTGTGCGTCATTCGGAGGCGTATCGCATCCTTTCCGTCATCGACAAGACCCATAGCGGAGGGGACAGCGGGCTCGTTCTGGATGACAAGCCCAACGGCATCCCCATTTTTGCTGATCTGGAAACCGCTGTCGTTCATGAATCTCTCATGCCTGACACCTTGATTTACGGGATGGCCCCCTCAACCGGCAAGCTTTCCGAGACGGACCGGGGCGTCATACTAGATGCTATTTCACTTGGCATGGATATCGTCAGCGGACTACATGAATTCCTGAGCGACGATGCCGAGATTTCTAAATTTGCATCTGATCGAAAGGTGTCTATCCGCGACATACGCAAGCCCAAACCCAGTAAGGATATGCGATTATTCGATGGCAGCGTCGCAGGTGTTCACGCGCTGCGTATCGCAGTTCTTGGCACCGATTGTGCCATCGGAAAACGCACAACCGCTACCATTCTTGCCGCCATACTGAACGAGCATGGCATCAAAACAGTGCTGGTCGGCACCGGTCAGACAGGATTGATGCAGGGCGCAAAATACGGTGTTGCAATGGACGCTGTGCCGCCACAATTCTGCTGTGGAGAGCTAGAGCGTGTCATCGTTGCGGCGTCGGACGGTGAGCAACCGGAAGTTATCCTGATTGAGGGGCAAGGTGCGCTCAGTCACCCGGCTTTTTGCACATCCGCGTTCATCCTGAGGGGCAGCCAGCCTGACGCTGTCATCCTTCAGCACGCGCCTAAGCGGGCGCACCGCTGCGATTTTCCGAGCATGGCAATACCGGATCCGGCCGATGAGATTAAATTGATTGAGGCTTTTGCGGACACAAAAGTTATCGGCCTGACAATCAATCATGAGGGAATGACGGAGACTGAGATCAAAACGGCCATCAAAGATTACGGTCAGAATCTGCGGCTACCGGTAACTGACCCCTTGAGTCGCCCGGCGACTCACCTTTTGGAACTCTTTCTTGCCGCCTATCCCGACCTAAGACGAAAGCCCACGGTGGCAGCGTAATGACCGCCCCCCGCCTAGAAATCGATCTGGAAAAGATACGCAAAAATACGCGATTTCTCGTCAGGCACCTACGGTTGCGTGGAATTGGCGTGACCGGCGTGACAAAGGGCGTTGGTGGTAATCCAGCCATTGCAGAAGCCATGCTTGCCGGGGGGGCGACAGGTCTTGCTGAGTCACGGATCACCAACGTCGCAAACCTGCGCTCAGCAGGAATCACATGCGCGATCTCCATGATCCGCACTCCAATGCTTAGTCAGGTAGATCAGATCGTGCAAACCTGTGACACCAGCTATAACACAGAGATTGACGTCATCTCCGGCCTCGCATCAGCGGCACGCAGGCGCAATAAAGTTCATAATATTATACTGATGGTCGAAATGGGCGACATGCGCGAAGGGATATTGCCCGAGAACTTGGCTGTAATTGCACAGCAAGTCATGAAAATGCCTGGCGTCGCTTTGAAAGGTATTGGCGCAAACTTTGCCTGCTTCAGTGGCGTCGCTCCCAATGCGTCCCAGATGTCGGCTCTTTCCGTCATTGCGACTGAGATTGAGGGGCTCTGTGGCGCCGCCATTCAAACGGTATCTGGCGGCAACTCAGCAAACCTGCCCTGGGCACTCGGAAAACAACCTACAGGCCGCATCAATGATCTGAGGCTGGGGGAAGCCATACTTCTGGGCGTTGATCCGGTGTCTGGGGAACAGATAGGTGAGATGTATGCGGATGCCTTTACGCTGGTCGCCGAAGTTATTGAGGCGGGTACAAAGCCTGCCTCCTCCCCCGTTGCATTGGTCGATCCGGCTTTGGCAAGACTTCGGATTGTTTCAAACGGTGTTCACATCACGCGTCTTATCCTTGCCATAGGGCATCAGGACACCGACATTTCAGGGCTTTCCATGCCTGACGGAAGTACTTTGATCGGCGCAACCAGCGATCACCTTGTCATTGAAACGAACCAGTCAACGCAGGGGTTGGGATCTGAAATGAGATTTCAGATGAACTACAGCGCGTTGATGCATGCAATGTCCGCACCCGACATTGAAACAATGCTGTTCCATGACCGGCCCTCAAATCAGTCGCGACACACCCAAAGCAGGACCGAACAACTGGCGCTGTTTTAAAAAAACTTGACCAAACGTGCAGACAAGAAACCACAAAGGAGAGTGAACTTTGGCTAAGCTAACAAAGACAACAGTGTTCAGAGAACATACTCCCAAACCGGAAACGGCGATGGAGAAGACGGCGCGTATCGCAAAGGAAATAGTCGTCGAAGAGGTGGAACAACGGCAAGCGAAGATTGCGCGGCTACGCAACACTCGCCTGGAAAGAGAATCGAGCACGCCAGCAAAAGCCACTGCCACAGCAGCGCACAAAACCCGGCGATCTAAGGCCGTCGCAAAGCGATAACTAAGCATCGCCGGGTTTGTTTCGCGTCCAGCACCAAGACTGGCCAAATGTAACCCAATCGACCGAGAACCATCCGAGCCGCCCCAACGTGCCAATTGACCAAGCACATCCTAAGGATTAGCGCATGAAGCACTCAGACGAGAACACAGCAAAAGTTCACTATATCTGCCAGACATACGTGGAAAAGAAGACCGGTGGTGACCAGCAAGCTGGTTTGAAAATTGACAGGCAATTC
>NZ_JBVCWP010000395.1:0-3033 GCF_057460485.1 Boseongicola sp. | reverse complement strand
GAAGAAACGCTTTACGGGCGGCTGGGTCCATCACGACGAAATCGGGCGCGTAACGTGGAACAAGCAGGTAACGGATCTGGCCGTCAATGTCGAAGTGCTGGGCAAGTATGGCAGAGCCAACTGCAAGCTCAGAGCCTACACGCAATCGAAGCAGGGCCAGGGTACGCTGTCGTTCGCCGGTTATTCGCTGGATGGCGTCTGGATCGACGAATGCCCGCCCGATGATCTGGTCGGCCAGTTGGTCATTCGCCTGATGACCGGCAACTACAACAGGGGCGGTCATATCCTCTATACCATGACGCCGGAATTGGGATCGACCCAACTGGTGACGCAGTTCATGGAACACCGCAAGTCCTCACAGCATTTGGTGGGGCCGGTCGCATGGTCCGAATGCCCGCACCTGACGCCGGAAGTGCAGGAAAGCATCTTGCAGGGCGTTCCCGAAGATGAGCAGGAAATGCGGGCGAAGGGTGTGCCGTATTTCGGTTCCGGCCTGATCTATCCCGTACCCGAAAAACGCATCATCCATGAACCGTTCACCATTGACGAAGCGCCCAATTACTTCCGGTTTCTGCGGGCCATCGATTTGGGCGTGGATCATCCCACTGCTATCGTGTGGCTGGCCTATGACCCCGAAATCGACTGCATCTACCTGATGCGCGATTATTCGCAGACCGGCGAGAGTGCGGCCTATCATGCGGCGGTCGCCAATTCCTACATGGCCTGGTCCCCCATTGTGTTTCCGCCCGATGTGGATACAACGGAGAAAGGGAGTGGTAAAACGACACGGTACTGGTACGAGAAGGCGGGCATTGATTCCGCGCTAACGCTGGATTTTGAAAACCCGGATGGCTCCAAAAAAGTCATGCCGGGGATTATCGAGCTTCAGGACCGCATGAAAACAGAGAAATTCAAGGTGCTGCGCGGCTGCGATAACTTCCTGCGGGAGAAACGGGCGTACCACAAAAAAGACGGTAAGATCGTGAAAACAAACGACGATGTTATGGACGCACTACGATATGGTGCTATGATGTTGCCTAAGTACGGCGTACCAGCGGGCGGCAATGAGCGTCTGATGCGTAAGCCGAAGTACAAAGGCAGTTTCGTATAGGAGGCCGAATCATGGCAAAGAAGAAAGTCACGAAGAAGGCAACCAGCAAGAAAAAAGAGTCCACGTCCAGCAAGCCGCAATCGACGGTGTCTGTGGTCCCCGAGCATGTCCGCGCTACCAGCGGATTTTTTAAGGCCCGCGAAAAGTACAAAGAAGAACAGACCAAGTTGCTCAAGGAACGCTTGGCCCGATAGCCATGCGCGAGCGCCAGGACTTTGCGGCCATGCTGGATGAAATTGGCATTGACGATGCCGTTATTCAGCAGGACATGGCGAAGTTTCCGGTCGTGGAAAACGAAGATCCAAACATTTACCTTGCCCCATCAGCCATTCATGGAACCGGCCTGTTTGTTCGTCATCTGGAAAAAGGCAGAAGCATTTTAGGGGCGTTCGATCACGGCAGAACCAAAACCATTGCGGGGCGTTATGCCAATCACTCGCCTACTCCAAATGCATACATGGAAAGGCGCGGTAGTGACATTGTGTGTGTCGCCATGCGTGATCTGCACAACGAGGAAGTAACGCTCAATTACCGCGATTCATTCGCGGTCAAGGCAATCCAAGGAAATGGGCAATGTCTGGTTTAAATTTTAGGAATTATCCAGATATGTTATCAGCGCCCAACATTGATTTGTCCAATCGTGTCCGTGTACATAATCCGCAAACGGGCAAAAGTAGCTCGGTTTGGTCAATGAGCATTGGAGTTGAAGAGGGCGGCGAGGAAATCACGGTGCTTATTCCTCGTCTAAAGCCGGATGGAACCATCATGTCTGAGCAAGAAGCAATAGAGTGGTTTCGGAAAACCGGACAACATATGGGCAAGTTCAAAACGCGAAAAGAAGCAGACCGATTTTCTCGGGAATACTCCAAAAGCGTTGGAGAGGTAAAGTAAATGGAAGCGGAATATATCTGCAAGCGGTTCGATGAACTCGCCAACCTACGCAAAACCCTCGACTCCATTTTGCAGGACATCGAGGAATACGTGGTTCCCTATCGCGGCGAGTTTTTCCGCT
This sequence comes from Boseongicola sp., assembly GCF_057460485.1. Taxonomy (NCBI): domain Bacteria; kingdom Pseudomonadati; phylum Pseudomonadota; class Alphaproteobacteria; order Rhodobacterales; family Paracoccaceae; genus Boseongicola; species Boseongicola sp. Next base: position 910 of record NZ_JBVCWP010000395.1, on the reverse strand, counting down.
CCAAACAATCGGAATACGAAACGGAGTGGCATCGCCCGAAAATCTACGATTCAACAGCCCCCGTAGCCGCCGACCATCTGGCGGCGTTCTTGCATTCGCTGCTGACCTCTCCGATTGTGCAATGGTTCAAGCTGGCGTTCCGCAATCAAAAACTGAACGACAACACCGCAGCGGTGCAATGGCTGGAAGCGGTTGAAGCGCGTATCTGGCAGGCGCTGCAATCGTCCAACCTGAAAAACGAAATGCCCGAAGCGTATCTCGACATCGTTTCGTTCGGAACCTCGGTGGTGTTTGAGGAAGAAATGAACGATTCCGAATGGGAAGGGCTGGCGTTCAGTACCTTTCCCATTGACAACTGCCAGTTTGAATACGGCGCAGATGACAAGGTATTGCGCGTTTACCGGGAACTGAAATACACCCGGCTCCAACTTGAGGACAAATGGCCGGATGGTGATTTTGGTGACATCAAGGATGATCCCGACACCAAGCACGAAGTCATCTTTTGTGTCTATCAGCGACCGGACATCAAGGAAACGAAAAAGCGCATGGCACCCAAGGCGCGACCCTGGGGCTACAAATATGTGCTGAAAAAGACCAAGACGGAACTGGAAGAAGGCGGCTACTACCACAAGCCCGCGATGGTGGCGCGATGGAAGAAGGTGTCCGGTTCGCGCTGGGGCCATTCCCCGGCAATGGTCTGTCTGTCCGACATCAAGCAACTCAACGAAACCGTGGCGATGACCTCCGAGGCCCGCGCCAAGGAAATCGACCCGCCGATGAAAACGACCCAGCGGGGACTCATCGGGGATCTGGACGCTTCGGCGGGCGGTCTGACGATGGTGCAGGACATGGATGATCTGGGCCGTCTGTTGACACCCAATCCGCAACTGTTCCAGGGCGACATCGAAAT
>NZ_JBVCWP010000394.1:0-3034 GCF_057460485.1 Boseongicola sp. | reverse complement strand
TCTTGGCCTTGACCGCCTCGGTCCATTCCGCAGGCGGCGCTTTCCAGTCGTCGCCCATGCCATCGACCAGAGCCGACAGACAGGAGCCGATATCACCCACCAGAGGAGCCGCAATCTCAACATTGCTGTCCATTTCCCTCGGTTCGATATCGATCTGAACGAATTTCGTCGAATGAGGCTCACCCCATGACTTTCCTTTGCCGTGTGACAGCAGCCAGTTCAGACGGGCCCCCACCATTACAACGACGTCGGATTCTTTCAAAACCAGCGACCGTGCGGGACCAGCCGACAATTCATGCGTGTCGGGCAGCAGACCCTTGGCCATGCTCATCGGCAGATAGGGGATGCCGCTCTTTTCGACGAATTCGCGGACAACATCGTCGCACTGAGCATAGGATGCGCCCTTGCCGAGGATGATCAACGGCTTCTTGGCGCCTTTGATTACGTCGAGAGCACGCGCAACGGCATCCGGTGCAGGAAGTTGAGCCGGCGCAGGGTCAATCACTTTGACCAGAGATTTGGCGCCCTCGACCTCATCCATAACCTGACCAAGCAGAGCACCCGGAATATCCAGATAGACACCACCCGGACGACCGGAAACGGCCGCGCGGATCGCACGGGCCACACCGATGCCGATATCTTCAGCATGCAGGATCCGATAGGCGGCTTTACACAGCGGCTTGGCGATGGCCAACTGGTCCATCTCTTCATAGTCGCCCTGCATCAGGTCGACGACTTCACGCTCGGAAGAGCCGGAAATCAGGATCATCGGCCAGCAGTTCGTGGTCGCGTGCGCCAGAGCGGTCAGTCCATTCAGAAAGCCGGGCGCGGAGACCGTGAGGCAGATACCCGGCTTCTTTGTCAGATATCCGGCGATGGCAGCCGCGTTACCGGCGTTCTGCTCGTGGCGGAACGACAGAACCCGAATGCCCTGAGCCTGCGCCATACGCCCGAGGTCCGTAATCGGAATACCGGGAACGCCATAGATGGTTTTGACGTCATTGAGCTTGAGCGCATCAATCAGCAGGTGAAAGCCGTCTGTCAAAGCCTGTGGAGCTTCTGCTCCTCCGGCCTTTTCATCCACGCTCTGTTCAGAACCAGATAAAGTCATTTTTGTGTCTCCGTGATCTTCAATTACGATAAATTCGATTCAGCTCGGGCCGAGCCGATGTTTTCAAGTCTGGTCCACGTCTTGTGGATGTGCGCGTGCAGCCGCATAGTGTGCTCGCGAACAAGTCTGGACGCCAAATCGCCATTCCGGCTTTCCAGCGCCTCGATGATTTCCATGTGCTCCGCAACCGAACGGCTGGCGCGATCATTCTCGCCCAGAGCACGGCGGCGGACGGCGTGCATGTGAATGAACAAGGCATCCGCCAGCGTTCCAAGCGCGGCCACGCCTGAAAGCTCCAGGATGGTCCGGTGGAAGTTGATATTCGCAACTGAGTATTCTTCGATTTCCGCGCGATCGGCATTGACGCTGTGCTTCATCGCGAACTTTCGCAAGTTGCGGAAATCAGTATCGGTAGCCTTTTCAGAGGCCAGCCGCGCGGCCATGCTTTCAAGAGCTGCCCAGACGATAACCATCTCAAGGATCTCTTCGCGCGACTTGCGCAAGACGAACACGCCTTTGCGCGGTATGATCTCGACCAGCCCCTCGTGAGCCAGGCGCGCAAGCGCCTCCCTGATCGGAGTGCGTGAGATTCCCAATTTGCTGGCAAGAGTGCGCTCATCCAGCCGCAAATCGACATTGGGCTGATAGATATTCATATCAAGTATAGCGTTCCGCAACACGTCGTACGTGTGGTCTTTCAGCGTAAAATTTAACGCTATAGGACTCAGCGAGTCGCTAATCGACATTTGTTTCCTCCCAGCGCGACCACTCCTCTGATCGCTTACAACGAACAGATTTCCCTGCTCATTATGTGGTATACCATACACCTCAATCTAAGCCGGTCAACTAATTTATTTTCTATATTTTACAGCGAAAAAACTTGACAAAACGCCCCGTGGTATACCACACACCATGCAGGTGAAGTCACTTGGTTTGAACAAGATCCATCTGATTCGGACATGTTAAAAGGAATCACTGCGTGCTGATAAGGGCAAAAGATTCGGTTTTGGTCGTCATAGATGTTCAAGAGCGTCTTGTCCCTGCCATGCAGGCTCCTGCCCGCACGTTACATAATACGAAACTGCTGCTTGCGGCCGCAAAAATCAACCATGTTCCGGTAATTCTGACAGAGCAATACCCCAAGGGCCTGGGCCACACTGTCCCGGAAATCAAACAGGCAGCAGGCGATTCCATCATTATTCCGAAAATGCATTTCTCATGCATGGAAGACAGCAACTTCGCCGAGACTTTCAGGTCCATGGGCGCCAAGCAGGCGATACTGGTTGGTATGGAAGCCCATATCTGCGTTGTACAGACCGCAGCCAGTCTTGTTGAAGAGGGCTACGAGGTCTTCGTCGTCTCTGATGCGACGGCGTCCAGGACAATCGAAAGCGAAAACGCCTGCCTTGAGCGTCTCAGCGCCTCGGGTGTAAGCATTGTAACGACGGAAATGGTGGTCTTTGAATGGCTGGGCCAAGCTGGTACCAAGGCCTTCAAGGAACTTCTGCCGCATATAAAATAGAATTGCCTCTGAAACGGGGAGCACGGGGAGAGAGAACACAAGGTCAGGAATTCTAAGCCAAGGTCAACCGGCCTGAAACTTGCGCGGCTGTTGTCAAGGGAGAGGCAACCACAAGGCCGCGAAAAGTCCGATCACCCGGAAAACCTAACGCAGTTGACAGATATCAGTCGCATATTGGGAGAGAGACATGAACATCCACGAATATCAAGCCAAGGAAGTCTTGAAAGGCTTCGGCGCACCTGTCGCCAAAGGAGTGGCGATTACCAGCCTCGATCAGGCAGAAGGCGCGATCGCCGCGCTGCCCGGACCGGTCTGGGTCGTCAAGAGCCAGATCCACGCCGGCGGGCGCGGCAAGGGCAAATTCAAGGAACTCGGTGAAGACGCGAAAGGCGGCGTCCGGG
>NZ_JBVCWP010000393.1:0-3060 GCF_057460485.1 Boseongicola sp. | reverse complement strand
GGCTTGCACGCGGCATCGAGGAAAAAGCTGCAAACTCGCTTTTGGTGAAAGTGAACCAGATCGGCACATTGTCCGAAACACTGATGGCAGTTGATATGGCGCACCGCGCGCGGATGACAGCAGTGATGTCGCATCGCTCGGGCGAGACCGAAGATGCGACGATAGCGGACCTCGCTGTGGCGACGAACTGTGGGCAGATCAAGACCGGATCGCTTGCGCGGTCCGATCGGTTGGCTAAATACAACCAATTGATCCGTATCGAAGAAATGCTCGAAGAAACCGCTGTTTATGCAGGTAAATCGATTCTGCGTTAAGGAATTTGTTCTGCGCGGGGCCCTTGGTGCTGGCACTGTGAAATACTATTTTGGGCAGGGTCTTCCCCTGCCCATTTTCTTTGAGGAAGGCGTTCTATGACTGCCGATGACATCATCAAGAAACTGCGCTTGGAACCGCATCCTGAAGGCGGGTTTTACCGCCAGACATGGGAGGCCGACGACGCGCCGCGAGCGTCCGGGACCTGCATCTATTTCCTTTTAACCGAGGGGCAGCGCAGCCACTGGCACCGGGTTGATGCGGTTGAGATCTGGCACTTTTACGCAGGTGATCCTTTGATTTTGCGGACTGCCGATACCGCAGATGGTCCAGTTAATTCGCTGGTTTTGGGCGCCAATTTGTCCGCCGGACAGGAACCGCAAGGGATTGTCGCGAAGGACGCGTGGCAGTCAGCCGAGACCACCGGCCCCTGGACGCTGGTTGGATGCACAGTGTCCCCGGGGTTTCGCTTTGACGGATTTGAGTTGGCACCGCCCGGATTTGACTTCACCTGAGGCAAAGGCCGCAGAGTCAGTCAGATCGCAGTCATCGACTTCAACGCGCCCGGGCGGCTGATTTGCCCGCCGCCGACGGGCGCCGCCACGCGCGTGGTTCCAGGGGCCGAGGTTGACATGCCCCGTGCAACGCGGACTGCGAGATACGCGAAAGCCTGCGCTTCAAGCATGTCTCCGTCGAGACCGGCCTCTTCGACCGGGGCCACGGGGCAGTCCAGCAATGCTGCAATCATTTCCATCAAAGCTGGGTTTTTGCGCCCCCCTCCCGTCACCCATGCTTGTTCCGGTGGCATGGGACATTGTGCGATACCTTTTGCGATGGCGCCCGCGGTGGCGGCGGCAAGGGTTGCGACGGCGTCCGCGTCTGAAAGGTCTGAAACCGCGTCGTTCCAGTCATGGAAATCATCGCGGTCTAGCGATTTTGGCGGCACCCGCCGGAAAAACTGCTCTTTCGCAAGGAGGTGTTCGAGGATGTCTCCGTCAACGACACCTGCTGCGGTGAGCGCACCATTTTTATCCATCCGCTGACCCAGTCGATCCGCCATAAGGTCATCGATACGTGCGTTGCCGGGACCCGTATCGAAGGCCAAAAGCGCACCCGGTGTCTCTGGGCTTTGCATGGCAGGGTCGATCCACGTCAGGTTTGCGACACCGCCGATATTGAGGAAGACGCAAGGCTTTTGGGCACCGATATGGCGGGACAATGCGAAGTGATAAAACGGCGCAAGCGGCGCGCCCTGTCCGCCTAATGCCATATCATTACTGCGAAAATCCCAGACGACAGGGGCGTCGAGAACCTCGGCCAGAAGCGCTCCGTTCCCTGCCTGATGTGTGTGTGCTGCCTCGGGGCGATGGGCGGTGGTCTGTCCGTGGAAGCCGATAAGGGCAGCATTCTTGAAACCCGAAAGTACTTCAGCATGGGCGGTTTCGACAACTTCAGCCGCAGCGGCGACGTCCGCGCCGTCCCATTTCCCCAAAGCCGCGCGTAAAGTGACCCGTTCGCTGTCGGTGTAAGCGCGATAGGCGGTGTCACCGAACTCGAAAACGGTCACGCCATCGGTCAGGATCATTGCCGCATCAACGCCATCCAGCGACGTGCCTGACATTGCGCCAAGTGCCCATATCGGTCCCGTGTTTGACATGCCTTCCCCTCACCCGCTCTGCGCTTTATACCCGCGCGAAAGCCTGAATACCTCGGGCGACAATCATAGACGATGGCCCATGACCTACCACCCAAAATCCGATTTTCTTGCCACGATCATTGAACGCGGCTTTCTGGCAGATTGTACCGACCTGCAATCGCTGGATAACGCGCTGATATCAGGAGTTGTGCCCGCCTATATCGGTTACGACGCGACAGCGAAGTCTCTACATGTGGGGCATTTGCTAAACATTATGTTGTTGCGCTGGTTCCAGAAAGCAGGCGGCAAGCCAATCACGTTGATGGGTGGCGGCACGACGAAGGTTGGCGATCCGTCGTTTCGTGCGGACGAAAGGCCCCTTCTGACGACTGCGCAGATCGACGACAATATCTCCGGCATGCAGCAGTCGTTTGCGCGATACCTGACGTATGGTGACGGGCCGAGCGATGCGATCATGCTGAACAACGCGGAATGGCTGGACACGCTGAAGTACCTCGATTTTCTGCGCGATATCGGGCGGCATTTTTCGGTCAACCGGATGCTGAGTTTTGAGAGCGTAAAGTCACGTCTTGATCGTGAACAATCGCTGTCATTCCTCGAGTTTAACTATATGATTCTGCAGGCTTACGACTTTTTGGAACTGAATCGGCGGTATGGCTGCTTGCTGCAGATGGGTGGCTCGGATCAGTGGGGCAATATCGTCAATGGTATTGACCTTACGCGCCGGGTTCTGGAAAGCGAGATATTCGGACTGACGACGCCTTTGCTGACGACAAGCGACGGCCGCAAGATGGGCAAGTCGCAGGGCGGCGCGATCTGGTTGTCTGAAGATATGTTGTCGCCCTACGAGTTTTGGCAGTTCTGGCGCAACACGACGGACGCGGATGTGGGGCGGTTTTTGAAGCTTTACACTGAATTGCCCGTAGAAGAGTGCACCCGCTTGGGCGCACTTGAAGGCTCCGAGATCAATGCCGCAAAGATACGCCTAGCCAACGAAGTAACGGCTTTGTTGCATGGGTCTGAGGCGGCGGAAACAGCTGAGGCCACATCGCGCGAAGTGTTTGAAAAAGGCGGCGTTGGCGATGACCTGG
>NZ_JBVCWP010000392.1:0-3109 GCF_057460485.1 Boseongicola sp. | reverse complement strand
CGATCCGCACAACGTGGGCGCGATCCTGCGCTCGGCGGAGGTGTTCGGCGCCCGAGCCGTCATTGCCCCCCACCGCCATTCAGCGCCGGAAACCGGAGCCTTGGCGAAAACCGCCTCGGGTGCGCTGGAGCGTCAGCCCTATTTGCGCGTGCGCAACCTGTCGAAGGCGATGATCGGCCTACGCGAACTGGGTTATTTTATCATTGGTCTGGACGGAGAGGCGGACATGACGCTTGAGGCGGCGCTCGCAACCGCCCACGCTGCCCCGATCGCGCTGGCGCTTGGCGCCGAGGGTCCGGGCCTGCGAGAACTGACACGGGAAACCTGCGATGTTCTGGCCAAGATTCCCTTCGCAGGCTCTTTTGGCTCGTTGAATGTATCCAATGCGGCAGCGATATCGCTGTATGCCGCGTCCCGAAAGGCAAAAAATTAAGACCGATTCGGTCTGTTTTTATCGCAATTAGGCTTTCGGATCACGAAAACTCACGCGTTTTGGTCGGAATTTCACATGTCCGCGAGCCCTCTGGCGAAGGCTGTCTTTTCACGACATATTTGTGGTCACGAAAACAGGATAGCCCATGCAACTGACCCGCAGAACCACCTTGTCCCTATTGGCCGCAAGCGCCGCCATGCCCGTTTTGGCCGGTGAAAATCCAGTGTATTCAGAAGCGGGTATCGCCATCAACGGCTATGATCCGGTCGCCTATTTCAAGGCCGGAGAACCGGTCGCGGGATCGGTTGCCCATGCCACCGAATGGAATGGTGCCAAGCTGCTGTTTTCAAATGAGGAAAATAAATCAGAATTCGTAAAAAACCCGGATGAATTCGCGCCGCAGTACGGTGGCTATTGCGCCTACGCCGTGTCACGTGGCTATACCGCTTCGACCGATCCGGGTGCCTGGACGATCCACGACGGCAAGCTGTACCTGAACTATAACAAAGCGGTGCGCCTGCTTTGGTCACGCGACATCCCGGGGCATGTCTCCAGCGCCGACGGCAACTGGCCGGGCGTGCTGGAATAGGACCGTTACGTGACGTATGTTCACGAAATGTTTTAAAGCTCTTTAAAATCATTTGTGGCATTCTACATATATTAACGAAGCAGGAGGTGGAACTCCCTGTTTCATGACACTGTCCCTCGTTCCAAAAACTGGGCGCCTAAAGCATAGCTTTGGGCGCTTTTTTTGTCGGACGGAACAGGGAAGTCAGAAAATGCTGCCGGAAAAATTTCCAGCCCCGACTGCCTGCTCTTGGCTTGCATCAAGCACTGCGAAGAAGCCACAAAATCCATTTGGTTATCGTCGGCGCACGTCAGAAACTGTCACCCCAATGGACCAGCGCTCGGTCATGCACTAACATCCAACATCAAAAGGCAGTGAAGCTGGTGTCGGAGTAGATCTGGGATAGCATGCGTCCACAATAAAGTCTTAAAAAGCCTGGCTTCCGCGCCCTTGCACTTTCCACCGCGCGGACCAGGCGGGCTTTGATTGGGAGTATGCTTGCCAGCCGCATGGTACGGATGGCAAGTTGTTGGCTGACAAGCAGGGAATATACGAAATGGCGTCAATTCTGGACCGGGTTCGCGGGCTGTACGAAAATGACGACCCGGTTGCGCACCGCTTCCGCTATGGTCTGCTGGTCTTCGACCTCGGAACAATTCTGTTTGTGATCGTCACGTCATTTTTCCAACGCGGCAATTGGGTCGAATTCGTGGATTTTGTGCTCGGCATGCTGATCCTGACCGACTTTCTGGTCCGGATGTTGATAGAAACACGACGTCTTAAAGCGCTGTTTCGGCTTGCGACCTGGGCGGATATCGCCGCGGTGATTTCATTCCTCGCGCCAATAGCGGGCGAAGCCTTCGGATTCCTGCGCATTCTTCGCACACTGCGACTGCTGCACACGTATCAGTTGCTCGCCCGCCTGCGACAGGATTTCCGATATTTTCGCGACAACGAAGACGTCATCCTTGCAGCGATCAACCTGTCTGTTTTTCTTTTCGTCATGACCGGGCTGATTTTTGCCACGCAGTTCGGGCGCAACCCGGAAATCGGTAATTACGCGGATGCCCTGTATTTTACTGTAACCACGTTGACGACAACCGGCTTTGGCGATGTGACGCTGACAGGAACCGGCGGCAGGATGTTATCGGTCGCCGTAATGATATTCGGCGTAACGCTTTTTCTTCGATTGGCCCAAGTGTTATTCCGACCCGCCAAAGTCCGCCACGAGTGCAAAAATTGCGGACTTATGTTGCACGATCCGGACGCGGTCCACTGCAAGCACTGCGGCAAGACTATCCGGATTGAGACCGAAGGAACTGTATAGGAAATGGTGTAAAAGAAGGTCGAAGGCCGGTTCGGGCAGTTTTTCTCAGAAGACCGCTTCGCGCCTTGGCGCACTCGCGTCCAGCTTCATCACCACTGTGAAAGGAATGTTCCGTGAATGCCAAAACCGGCCATCGGCGCGGTGGCAAGTCACGAATCCAAAGTCGTCATTTTGGGGAGTCGGAAGCCAGATCGCCCGAGACTCTTCACTCTTCCGCCCATTTCTCGGCTTCTTGATTCAGCATCGTGAAAATGCGAAGCGCGCGACCGGTCAAGGGCTTTTCCAGTTCTCCCATCACGTCTGTCTCCTGAGCCAGATGCGCGACGACTTCCTCCAATTCCGCAATTGTCGCGCCGCTACGGATGATCTCCGCCGCCAAGTCGTCGCTGATGTCTCCGAACAGGCGTTGAACCTCGTCGTGGGTCGCTTTCATTGGTATCTTCCTTTCCGGTAGCGCCGTATCTAGTTACGGCATCACCTCGATATTGTTGATAACGTCATCAACTCCAAAGACGCACCATGCGTCACGTTCGGCCATTTTGCGCAGGTTCTCGCTGGCGAGGCTGCCTGTAAGTCGCACGACGCTCTTGCGAACGCCGACCCGGACCTGTGACGCATCTATGAGGGGATCGCGTTCCAGCACGACCCGCACGGCCTCTTCGATCTGTATCGGCGCGTCTTCTTCCGGCGGATCGACTTCAAGCCCGTTGACGACATCGCGCACACCCGGTGTCCACCAAGCCATCACGCCGGCCAACCGCTTCGATACCAGACCCGGCGT
>NZ_JBVCWP010000391.1:0-3142 GCF_057460485.1 Boseongicola sp. | reverse complement strand
TGGAGACAGTCGCCAGAAAGAACCTGCGGAGCTTCGAAGAGCATACGCAGGGCATGCAGGTCCTCCGCTTCGGCAATATTGCGGTTGTTCTGGCGGTGTCCGAGCTTCTGGAGGACGGAACTGAAGTTAATCACGACATCAGCGGCTATCTTCTGGTTAAATCGGAGGGGCGTTGGTCGATCATGGCGCACGCCTGGGATCAGGCGAGTGAGGAGAATACCGTGCCAGACTCCTTGCGCGGATAAGTTCCCCTGACGGCACGCTGTTCCCTCTCATGTTTAGCGTCCCGCGCTGAGGTCCCGGTTTCCAACCTGTATTCCCTTGGATTGTCGGAGGGTGGCTGACCGTCCAGCTCCTTTTTTGTGCTAATATCCCCATAAACGAAGTTAGGCTGCATGACGCTGGGAGGTGTCGAATGAACATTTTCGAGGTTCGGGGCTGCTGCCCCCACGATTGTCAGGATGGCTGTTCCTGGGTGGCGCAGGTGGAAGACGGTGTCGTCTCAAGGGTGGTAGGCTCGAAGGAGCATCCTTTCACCCGCGGCATCCTGTGCGCGAAGGTCAACGACTATCAGACACGGACGTATTCGCCCAGCCGCCTGTTACATCCCTTGCGTCGCAAAGGCTCAAAGGGCAGCAACGAATTCGAGCGGATTTCGTGGGACGAAGCGATATCCGAGATCGCGACTTCCTTCGAAAGCATCATATCCGATTGGGGTACCGAGGCTTTGATGCCGCTTCACGACATGGGTTCGGCGGGCGCGCTCCAGAGGCGGGCGCTCATGCGTTTGTTTCATCATCTCGGGGCAAGCCGCCTCCACGGAAGCCTGTGCGGCCAGGCGGGTAATGCTGTGGCGGCCGAGGGGCACCCCATTGCCTTCGATCCAGAGACAATAGCTGAAAGTGAATGCATCCTTCTCTGGGGGGCGAACCTTCTCTCCACCGCGCATCACCATTGGCACTTTTGCGTGGAAGCGCGTAAGGCACGCGGCGCCAAGCTCATCAGCATCGACCCGAGACGGACACGAACCGCCGCCAAATGCGACGACCACATCCCGATACGCCCTGGAACCGATGCGGTTCTGGCGGCGGGCATGGCGAATGTCCTGCTGACCGACGGAATTGCCGATCTCGATTATGCCCGGGCGGCTGCAATGGATCTGGATGTCTATCTCAAGGAAATTGAGCCATGGACGCCGGATCTTGTTGAAGCAATCACAGGTGTGCCGGCGGATGACGTTGTCCGGATAGCTCGCCTCTACGGCTCAGCCAAACCCGGCACAATTCGCGCGGGCATTGGCCCGCAGCAGTCAAGGATGGGGGATACCTTTGTCAGAAGCCTCAGCGCTCTGGCGATTCTTTCGGGGCACTGGCGTCTCCCCGGCGGCGGCTTCATTATCGAAGGTTATCCGACCTTCGATAACACGGCGCCCGAATGCCCCGAACTTTCCCCACAAGGGACTCGTAGCCTCCACAGGGGGAAACTGGCCAGGATCCTAACCTCGTTGGACCTCGATCCGCCGATCAAGGGCCTGATGATATGGGGTCACAATCCGCTCGTGAACCAAATCGATGCTGAGACGGTCAGACAGGGGCTGTGCCGGGACGATCTGTTTACGGTGGTGATCGAGCATTTCATGACAGACACCGCCAGGCACGCGGACATCGTGCTTCCGTCGACCACTCAACTCGAACATTTCGACGTTCAAGGATCGTGGGGCCAAGGGTATGTCGGCCTGAATCATCCCGCGATCCCACCAGTGGGTGAAACCAAACCCCACACGGAGATTCTGCGGCTGCTGGCACGCGAAATGAACCTCAAGGAGCCGGCGCTTTTCGCAGACGACGAAACGATTGCGCGTTCCAGCCTGCCGGAGAATTTCGACTGGGAAACGCTCAAACGGCAGGGCTGGCTGTATGCGCCGCAGCCCAGAAAAGACCCGGTCGCGCTTGGAGGCAAGCTGAAGATGTCAATCGGTCTGGATCGACCAGATGAACTTGACGACTATGACCTCATCCCCAATGGCCAACTCAGGCTTCTCAACGTAAAGCCGCACTACTTCCTAAATTCAACCTTCGCCAACATGCCGCGACACGCTGGACAGCAGGGTGATCCGACCCTGGAGATGAACCCGGCGGACGCGGAGAAGCTGGGACTGGAAGATGGAGTCCATGTTCGTGCCCGCAACGTCAGGGGATCGCTGGCGGCAGTCCTCAGCGTCACCGACAGCGTTGTCGAGGGCACGGCTGTTCTGGAAGGAAAGTACTGGTGGACCAGTGGTGAAGATGGTTCGCCTGTCTCAAATCGTTTGGCGGAGGCGAAATGGACGCCGGGCGGACAGCCGACTTTCAACGATATCTTCGTGGAAGTCATCCAGGCGGGATGATCAGCCCCAATTAACTGGTCCAGTTTAAATGTTAGTGCATGATTGGCCTTTGGTCGATCAGGATGACGGTTTCGAGCGCTGGCGGGCTACTTGCGGCATCCAAGTCGGCCCACCCCACCCCATGCACGGCGCTTCTGTCCTCGGGCCGGTTATGCTCCCTTGCTCCAACGCATCTCTAGAGTTGCGGTGGTTCGTGTAGAAACACCCGCTAATCGTTCTGCATTGCCACAAGACGAAGCAGTCTCTGCGATCTGAGAGTTCCAAGGTTTGGCGTCAATTGACGGTGCACATACTCGTTCTTATATACGCGAAAAGAAACGCAGGAGCACGAAGCTCATGGTACGCACATTCATCTTGATGGCCGCGATGACCGCATTTGTTGGCGTCGTCGGCCTCATGCTGGGCGGTGAGGCGGGTCTTATCATCGCGCTGATAATCGCTTTCGGCATGAACTTCTTTTCCTACTGGAATTCGGACAAGGTCGTTTTGCGGATGCACGGTGCACGACCTGTCGATGCGCGCTCGACGCCAGAGCTTTGGGCGATGACCGAAAGCATGTCGCGTCGGGCCGGGATGCCTATGCCAGCGCTCTACATCATTGAAACAGAACAACCAAACGCCTTCGCAACGGGAAGAAACCCAGAAAATGCCGCCGTCGCTGTTACACGCGGCTTGTTGCGGAACATGAGCCGCGAGGAGATAGCGGCCGTCGTTGCGCATGAACTCGCACATATCAAGAACCGCGACACGCTTACC
>NZ_JBVCWP010000390.1:0-3160 GCF_057460485.1 Boseongicola sp. | reverse complement strand
TGGGCGCGACGCAGGGAAATGTTTTCCCGCTGCGCTGCTTCACTCCTTGCACGGACTATCGGCCCAAGAGGGGCTTGGTTTGAAACTACCGCGCAAAACCAGATCAACGGCTGGACCAGTACCTTATGAGATCATCTAAGTCACGTTCGCGTTCCAAAGGGAATCGCAACAATAACCGCAGTGTCGGTAACGTCGTAAATCGCGTATTCGACAGCTCGGGGCCGGAAGGCAAAGTGCGCGGCACGCCACAGCAGATCATCGATAAGTACAACCAGCTTACCCGCGATGCTCAGTTATCTAACGACCGCGTTGCGGCTGAGAACTTTCAGCAACACGCCGAGCATTATACGCGGATGTTGACCGAAGCGATGCGAGAGCAGCAGGAACGCCAAGACCGCCAACAGCAACAGCAGAACAACCAGAACGCCAACAATAATCAGAACAACCAAAATAATCAGGGCAATCAAAACAACCAGAACCAACCGCGTCGCGCGGATGATAGCTCCTCGCAAGACCATGCGGCAATCCAAACTCCTCCCGTTGCCGCGCCAGCCCCTGAGCAGCCGCAAACCAAGCAAAACGATGATGTGATTGATTTGGCCGAGGGAGCTGAGGCAAGCGGGCTTGTCGAAACACCTGAGGAGCGGCCTGTGCGTCAGCGCCGCCCACGTCGCAAAGCCCCTGCAGCACCTGCCGCGGATACGGGCGAGCAGTCGGAGCAGCCAAAGGCGCCAACACCGGATGCGGCTGAGTAACTCAGCTTTTTTCGAGTTCGCGTGCCAATGCGCAGAAGCGTTCAATTTCGACAGTTTCCGCGCGATCTGTCGGCTTTATGCCGGCGGCGATCAATCTGTCTTCGATATCAGGCCTAAGCCCCTTGAGGCTGGAGCGTAGCATTTTGCGGCGCTGATTGAAGGCGCGTGCGACCACATCTTTCAGGATTTTGCCATTGGCCGGGTAGCGGGGCTGCTCCAGACGGTTCAGCGTGACAACGGCTGAGCGGACCTTGGGTGCGGGTGTGAAAGCTTCGGGCGGCAGTTCCATGACGATTTGTGCGTCGGTACGCCATCCCGCCAGCACGGCCAGGCGCCCGTAGTGTTTTTCGCCCGCTGTCGCGGTGATCCTTTGTGCGACCTCAAGTTGGAACATAAGTGTAAGAGAGACCCAGAAAGGCGGCCACGCTGGCGGATCGAGCCATCTCGTAAGAAGCTCGGTGCCGACGTTGTAGGGGAGGTTCGACACGATGCGAACCGGCGCTGTCAGGTGTTTTGTAAGGTCTAACTCCAAAGCGTCGCCTTCAAGAATTTCGAGGCGTCCGGGGTAGGCGTTTGAGATGTCCTGAAGGGCTGGGATGCAACGTGCGTCCTTTTCAACGGCAACGACTTTGCGCGCGCCTTCGGCTAGCAACCCGCGGGTCAGGCCGCCGGGGCCGGGGCCGACTTCCAGGATGTCCGTGTCGCACAAATTCCCGGCTGATCGGGCGATTTTGGCGGTGAGGTTCAGATCAAGAATAAAGTTCTGCCCCAGCGACTTGCGAGCAGACAATTCGTGTTTAGCGATGACATCGCGCAATGGCGGAAGGGTATCGATGGCGCTCACGATGTCCCCTTAGCGCGGGCGTCAGCCATCTGGTGGGCAAGTTTGATCGCCTCAATCAGCGACGTTGGATCTGCTTTTCCGCTCCCTGCGATATTGAAGGCAGTGCCGTGGTCGGGAGAAGTGCGCACGAATGGCAGGCCAAGTGTAACATTCACGCCGCGATCGAACGCCAGCGTCTTAATCGGTATCAGGGCTTGGTCGTGGTACATTGCGACGGCTACATCGTAGGTTTGACGCGCGGCTGTATGGAACATCGTATCGGCTGGAAGAGGGTCAGTAATGTCCATGCCTTCCAGGCGAAGCGCCTCGCAAACCGGGCGGATGATGGCGTCATCTTCTGCGCCAAGAAGCCCACCTTCGCCAGCGTGCGGGTTGAGGCCTGCGACCGCGATGCGGGGAACTGAGACGCCAAAGTCCCGGATCAAGGCCGCGTGCACGATTCGCAATGTTGTGACCAAAAGTTCGGATGTCAGGGCCTCGGGGACTGCGTGAAGCGGTATGTGGATGGTGGTCGGAACTACCTTCAACTCGGCCGCCGCAAGCATCATGACGCTTGTTTCAACGCCTCCCAAGGCGGCGAGGTATTCGGTATGGCCGGGGTACGAAAACCCCGCGTGATCGACCAGCACTTTTTTCGAGATAGGTGCTGTGCAGACGCCAGCGGCATCCCCGGACTGTGCAAGATTGACTGCCCTGGTGATGACGTCGATGACGGATTGCGCATTGGCCGCTGACGGGATGCCGGGTGTAGCAGTTTCGGGAAACTCATGTGGTAAGACGGGCAGGCCATGTTTAGCGGCGGCGCCTGCTTCAACGGGGTTTTCGATACGGGCCGCACGGGCTGCGCCGGGGAGGTGGCGAGGATCACCGATCCAGAAGAACGGCGCAGTGTCTGCGACTTGTTCCCATGCTTTCACCGCGATCTCGGGGCCAATGCCTGCTGGATCGCCACAGGTCAGCGCGACAGGTTTCCGATGGCGTGAGGCCACTAGTTGACCAGATCGGCGATGTAGGTATCGGCGCGTAAATCGGCAAGATAATCGGCCGCGATTGTGCCAAGACGCACATTCAAAAGCCGCGCGCCGACAAGCTCGAAATCAACCGTGCTTTCAAAGGCTTGCTGACGATCACAAAGCATCAGAACCGTGCTTTGGTTGTTCCGAATGATCGCAGTGGATGTCTCGTTGACGTCAAGTCCGGGGATGAGGGCGCGAATATCGGCGGGTAATTCTGACATTTGTTGGCTTGTGCGGAGAAGCTGATCCTCGGGCAGGTCGCGCGCGATCCCGTATAGGTCATCGCAAGTGTCTATGTCAGAGGCGATCCGGGATGCGACTGCGGGCCCTTCCGGCACACGCAAAAGCGCATAGGCAATCGACAGTGTCTCGGGAGAGCCTGCCCGGACGCGCTCGAGGTCGCGCAAAAAGAACACGCCGATTGCGTTCTCAAGTTCGATGGGACGACTTATCTGCCCAGGCGTCAGTCCCTGGATCAACCCTTGGATACTGGCAGGCAGACTATCAATCGCAACCCAGTTCAACTGTCCGCCATTGGCGCGTGA
>NZ_JBVCWP010000389.1:0-3179 GCF_057460485.1 Boseongicola sp. | reverse complement strand
GTGCTCAGCCAGCGCCGCACCGGCATAAGTCTGCATCCGCCAACGGATTTTCGATTGCGCGATGGCAGGGGCTGCAAGGGTTGAGCCGACTGCGCCGACACCGGCTGTTGCTAGAAACTTACGTCTTGTAGTCATGATCGTTCTCCTTGTTGGGTTTACTGTGTTTGACCCATAACCGGGCCGGTTAATTGCTCCTTTCGGAGTTCTTGCTACTTTCCGTAAACATAATCCGGTAGCCAAAGCGCTATATCCGGGAAGGCCATGATCGCGGCCAGAGCCAGAACCATCACCAGGACAAATGGAAGAATTGAGCCGTAAATGTCGCGCAGCGTAATCTCCGGCGGCGCCATCGCGCGCATCAGAAAAAGGTTGTAGCCGAAGGGCGGCGTCATATAGGCGATTTGTGTCGTGATCGTGTAAAGAACCCCGTACCACACCAAGTCAAATCCCAATTCATTGACCAGCGGAACATACAACGGCGCCACAATCACAAGCATCGCGGTATCGTCCAGAAACGTTCCCATCACCAGGAAAGACAGTTGCATCAGGATCAGGATCATCCAGGGGTTCAGCCCCAGTTGCTCGGTGAACAGGCTGTCGATCGCCCGGACCGCACCCAGCCCGTCGAACACCGCGCCGAAACCGAGCGCGGCGAGGATAATCCACATGAACATGCAGGAAATTGCCAGCGTCTGGCGGACCGAGACCTCAAACACATCCCGGTTCATCCGGCCTTTCAGTACAGCGGCCGCAAAGGCTGTCATTGCGCCAATGGCTGAGCTTTCGACCAATGATGTCCAGCCATTAACGAAGGGCACCATCATCGCCGCAAAAATAGCTACAGGCAGGATGCCAGCGCGCAGCAGCGCCAGTTTCTCGGACAGTGAAACGGTCCGGTCTTCCTCTGGCAGGACGGGTCCCAGCGCCGGATTGATCCTGCAGCGAATGGCGATATACAGAATGAACATTGCCGCCATCATCAGCCCGGGAAACACTCCCGCCAGCCATAATTGTCCGACCGGCGCGCGGGCGATCATCGCATACAGCACCAGAACGACGGAAGGCGGAACAAGGATGCCGAGCGATGATCCCGCTTGTATGACCCCCGTGACCATTTTCTTGTCATAACCGCGTTTCAGCAGCTCCGGCAGAGCGATCGTGGCACCAATTGCCATGCCCGCCACCGACAGGCCGTTCATTGCCGATACGAGGACCATCAGTCCGATCGTGCCGATGGCGAGGCCGCCGTGGATTGGTCCCATCCAGACATGGAACATCTTGTACAGGTCGTCGGCAATTTTGGACTCCGACAGAATATAGCCCATGAAGATAAACATCGGCAGGGTCAGAAGCGGATACCACTTCATCAGCTTCATCGCCGAGGAAAACGGTATGTCAGAGCCGCCGGTTCCCCAAAGGCATATGGCGGCGATGGCGCCAACCGCACCGATGGCGCCAAACACGCGCTGACCCGTGAACAGCATGAGCATCATGCTGGAGAACATCACCAGGGCGATCATTTCATACGACATTACAATGTCACTCCGCGGATTTTGGCGATGTCTTTGATCAGTTCGGATATGGACTGCAGCAGCATAAGGAATATGCCGACGCACATGATGACCTTGATGGGCCAGAGATAGGGCCGCCAGGCTGTCGGGCTGCGTTCGCTGTATTGAAACGAATAGGCCGTGCTATCCCACGCGCCGTAGAGCATTACAGCAAGGTAAAATATCAGAAAACAAACGGTTATCGCATCAACTTGTGCTTTTCTCCGGTCGCTCCAATAAGAATAGAACAGGTCCATCCGCACGTTCGACCCCAACTGAATTGAATAGGGGCCACCCAGAATGTAATACGCCACCATCGCGAATTGCGCGATCTCCAGCGTCCACAGGGACGGCAGGAAGAAGGTCTTTGAAATAGACGACCACAGCAGTACCCCAACCATCAGGAAGATGCCGTACATCGTGATGCGACCGATGCGATAGTTAACGGCATCGACAATGCGGACATAGCGGCGTGCAAACCCCATCATTGCCGAACCTCCGCATCCCGATCGTTCTGCAGGTCTGACAGGCTCGTCTCGAATATGCCGGCAAGCATTTCCGCGACCTCTTTCTGCGTTTCAGGCGTTTGGACCAGGTCGTTGCGGACCTCGATCATCGCGTTGATCAGCCCGTTTGGTGTGGCATGCTCCTCCAGCGAGTGCGCCACGCCGTCCGCTCGGGAATAGGGCTCATTCAATGCGAATTTAAAGCGAGAGGCCGCCGATCCGACGCGGACGATGGCCTTTGCCAGACTGTCATCCTCGTGGTGGATAACCCCAATTTCCACTTCCCTGAACTTGCTGAAGTAGACAGGCGTGAAACTATGCAAAGTGATCAGGACCGACGTTTCAGGGCGGGATTCGAGTGTGGCTGCCAGCGTCTGCCTGAAAGGTTCATAGACGGCCTTGACGCGGTCTTCCCGTGCCTCTTTCGTTAAATCCTTGTTACCGGGAACCGAAATCAGTTCGCTTTTGGCAGGCATGGCGTCCGGTGCCGAAGGCGGACGGTTGCAATCGTAGACAAGTCGTGAAATTTCGCCCGTGATCAGCACCGCGTCCAGATACGTGCTCAGAGCTTCAGCCAGGCCGCGGGCGCCTATGTCCCAAGCCACATGCGATTCTTTTTCGGCTTCGCTAAGGCCCAGACCCTTGTAGATTTTTGGGATGTAGTTGCTTGCGTGTTCGCAGACAAGCACTATCCGCGACCGCCCGTTTTCATTGAAAATACGAACGGGGGCGGAGCTGTCCCTGCTTTCCGGTTTTTGCACGATTGTCGGCGACACTGCGATTCCCTGAATATCGTTTTGTAACATTCTGTTCAGCTGCATTCGACCTGTCAATAAATTTATGAAGAAACTTCTTCAACCTTTAGGCACATGAATGTATATTTACAAAAGGGAGGCTGCAGCAGATGAAACCAGAGAGTATCGCAGAGCGTTTGCAGGCCAAGTTTGACAGTCTGACGCGTGCCGAACGGCAATTGGCCGATAAGATGATGGAGAACTATCCGGTATCGGGTTTGGGTTCGATTACCGCACTGGCGGAAAAAGCGAATGTCTCGACTCCGACGGTCGCCCGTTTTGTCCAGAAAATGGGGTTCAAGGGTTTTCCGGAGTATCAGGAGCAGCTG
>NZ_JBVCWP010000388.1:0-3192 GCF_057460485.1 Boseongicola sp. | reverse complement strand
CCGGCTGTAATCGCGATGTTGCGTGCATGTAATGTCATGTGCCCCCGTTGAATGCCTTCGGTGGCCAGCGCGCGCAGTGCGGCCATATTCTGCGCCAGACCAACCGCCACCGTCACCTCGGCAAGCTCTCGGGCGGACGACACGCCCATCAGCTTGAGCGCGGCCTGCGCGGCCGGATGGGTGCGCGTGGCCCCACCGACGATACCGAGCGCCATAGGTATTTCCAACGTTCCGACGAGCGCGCCATCCTTGGCGATCTCCCATGTGGTCAACGACTTGTAGCGGCCGGAACGCGAGGCAAAGGCATGGGCACCCGCCTCAACGGCACGCCAATCGTTACCTGTGGCCAAGACGACCGGGTCAATTCCGTTCATGATGCCCTTATTGTGGGTCGCAGCACGATAAGGATCGATCAGGGCCAGCGCACAGGCCTCGACTATGCCTTGCGCCACCTCCGCACCGTCGTGCGTCCCCGACTTCAACGCATCTGTGGGAACGCGAACGCTGGCCGTTACTAGCCGCTTGTCGGCCAGATTGGAAAGAATGCGCAATCGCACTTTTCCACCGGTGATTTTTTCCACATGCGGGGCCACGGACTCGGCCATGGTGTTGACCGTGTTAGCACCCATGGCGTCGCGCACATCCACCAGAAGATGCAAAATGACCATCGAACCGATCGGACTATCAGAAAAGACTTCGACTTCGATGTCTTTGCAGCCACCACCAAGGCCGATCAGGACTGTGTCCCTGGAGTTGGCTTTTTCAATAATATTGTCTCGATCCGCCAGGAGCAGTGCGCGTGCGCCAAACGGATCGCCAAGCCCCAGGATCTGGATCTGCGCCCGCATGATCGGCGCGGTCGAGCTTGTACGGAAACCACCTCCTTCGCGGGCGATCTTGGCCATGTAGGAGGCGGCGGCGACAACGGATGGTTCTTCGACGGCCATTGGTACCAGATAGTCGCGACCGTTAACCGTGAAGTTTGTTGCAACGCCAAGTGGCAACTCGTAAGTGCCGATCACATTCTCAATCATTCCGTTCGCGACATGAAGCCCAAGAGCCGGAGCGTCAGACAATGCATCAATAGCCGACTGGTCGATACCGGTAGCTAGCGACACAGCCTTCCGCCGCGCTTCCGGCTCCATATCTCGCATTCCTTCGATCCGCGACGATTGGGTGGCGTGATTTTCTTTGGACATCGTTATCTCCCTTTGGAAGGTGAACAGGATATTTAACGAAATGACGGGAAGAAGTAATGGTAATTCAGCGGGTTTGTCAGATGACTGGTTTTACACCTGCCGGGTTTCGGTGGTCGTCTTTGCAAGGTTTTTTGCGTAAACCCTTGCTTCTGTCATTATCTGGCCTCTGTCTGTTGATCTTCGGACGTCGGCGCCATGGAGAAGGGGCAACTTAAAATCCGCTTTGCAGGCCGACGGGCTGTTACGTAGGATTGCATGGTCGATCATGGCGGAAGTTTGCAAAACAATCACCGATGACTAACGGGAGATTCATTTAGGGTCACTTTAGTACGGATCACCCGAGGGGCAGGTGAACGCGGCAAGAAATGAAACGACGATGCGAAATTCCTTTCAGGATTGCTCGTCTAGCTATGGATTTTCATTGGGCTTATGTGCAAAGAGACTGAATATGTTTGAAAACCAACAGCCGATCCAAAAAGACAAGTTGCACGATCAGGTCTATGATCGGCTGTGCACATTGTTGCGCGAGGGTGAGTTTACACCTGGCCAGGCGGTGCCTGTTGCGCGGGTGGCCAAGGCCTTTGGCGTCAGCGCAATGCCTGTGCGCGAGGCGTTGACCCGGCTGCTTGCTGTCGGAGTTCTGGCAAATGTTTCTGGCCGGTCGGTGGGCGTGCCGGTGCTTGATTATGAAGAGTTGACCGATTTGCGCAATGTGCGCCTTGAGGTCGAGGCGCTTGCCGTAAGATGGGCGGTAAAGAACCGGGACGATGCTTTTCTGGCGGACCTCGATGATTTGCTGGAGCGCCTCGAAAACACAGAGCAGTCCGGCGATGTTCGCAGGTACATCAAGACCAACTACGAATTCCACTTTCGTCTTTACGAGCAATCGCGTTCACCTGTCTTGACGGAAATCATCGGTACGCTCTGGTTGCGCGTCAGTCCCCATCTTTATCAGTTGGAACTTGAGGACCAGTACAAGGTTTCAAATAACCATCACCGCAGAATCGTCGAATGCATCCGCAAGGGGGATGACAAAGGCGCATCGGAGGCTCTGATCGCTGACCTTTCCGATGCGTACGACGTGCTTGTCCGGATGCTTTTTGCTCCTGAGTCGGCTTAACAAAGAAGACTCTGCGCGGGTAGAGTCCACTATTTTTCCCTTTCATCATAAGTCATTGAACGAGATGTGGGAAATTCCCGAATCTAAAACTTGATTTTTGATCAATAATCAATCAGCATTTGTTTATCTACTGCCGCGGAACAAACTCGGAGGATGTTTGTGCCGGTCGGCCCAATTGGGAGGAAAGTATGAAATATTCGAAAATCACCGCAGCTCTGATCGCAGGTTCAATGGCATTCGGCGTGTCCGCAAAGGCTGACATCCTAGACGTGCACATGAACATCCCCAAGGACCTGACATTCCTGGCCGACAGCGCAAAGCTGATGGATGAGACACTCAGAAAGATGAGCGGTGGAGCTTCCGGGTTCACGCTCTACGGGGCCGGCGAACTGGTCCCGGCAGGGGAAATTCTCGAAAACGTAAGCTCCGGTGCTATTCCGGCTGGTTGGAGCTTTCTGGGCCAGTGGGGCGGACAGGTTCCGGTTGCCCAAATCGGTGCGACACCCTTCGGCGCGGGCCCCGAAGCTCTGGCGGCCTGGTTGCATGTGGGCGGCGGTCTGGAGATCGTTCAGCGCGGCTTTGACCCGCTCAACATCAAGGTCATGGCCTGCCACGTCACCAACCCCGAGCCCGGCGGCTGGTTCAACAAGGAAATCAAATCGATCGAGGATTTCAACGGTCTCAAGATGCGCATGGCCGGTGTTGGCGCGCGCGTGCTTAACGAATTCGGCGCCTCGGCACAGTATTTGCCTGCCAGCGAAATCTACCTCGCGCTGGAGCGCGGTCGCATCGACGCCACGGAATTTTCGCTTCCGATCATCGACAAGGATCTGGGCTTTAACCAGATCGCGAAATACTACTACTATCCGGGCT
>NZ_JBVCWP010000387.1:0-3195 GCF_057460485.1 Boseongicola sp. | reverse complement strand
CTATACTTCGAAACTCAGCTTGCCCCGACATTGCATCCGGGCGACGTCGTCATTCTTGACAACCTGTCCAGTCACAAAAGCCCCGGTGCCGCCCGCGCCTTGAGCGACGTCGGTGCATGGTTCCTGTTCTTGCCTGCCTACAGCCCTGACCTCAATCCGATCGAGATGGCCTTCTCAAAGCTGAAAGCCCTGATCCGAAAGGCCGCTGCCCGAGCATATGACCAGCTTTGGCAAGCCGTTGGCAACATCTGCGACCTGTTCAGCGACGAGGAATGCTACAATTTTTTCAAAGCTGCTGGATACGGAACCGATTAAACCCGACACGCTCTAGATCGCTTAGGCCGCACTTGCACGACAGAGGCAACTCGCGCGTATTGGTATGTCTGCACGGGCCACGGCCTGGTCGAGCACCAGCTTGATATGTGGCAACTCGACTTCTTCACCGCGACGCATCAGGCACTCGTGTAAGCCGTGAAGCGCCCAGACGTTCCGCGGGTGCTGGCTCGGACGGGGGAGTTTGCCATCGACACCAAGGTCCGCTCGATAAACTGCCTCGGCCTCTTCGTATTCGCCAGATTCCAACAGAAGCGCGCCCAAGGCATGCCGGGTTGGTTGAGGCCAGGACCAGGGCTCTTCGGGAGTGGGCAAGACTTGGTGGTCAAGCGGCCATTTTTGTAACAGTCAGCCTGCCGTCAAGGACTGCGGCCCTAGTGACGGCGACGCGATGCACCCTTTCGGAGACCATCGCATGCGCCGCCGCTTGCCCATTCGAGTATTCCCGATGTCATCGACACAACCCTCTGCGCGGGATGACGAGACTGCGAGTCCGTTTCGATATCGGTGACCATAATTCACCAGCGCGTCGAAGTTGTTGGAAAGATAGAAATAGAGCGCTTGGCATCGAGCTTTGACGCGTCTGCCCGCTTCCCGTTGGCCTTTGGTTTCGGTGTGCAAACGGTCGCAGTCGATCTCAAGAACCTTGAGGATTGTCGCGGCTGTCATCACTTTTCCATGCCAGAGGTACCAACGCAGTGTCTCGGACGGTCGCTCGAAGAGTTGCGGCAACCCTGAAAACCCCTTCGTTTGCAAAAGTCCTCGCACGGCGTTCTCGATATGTTGAACCCGCATCGAAATGTGCCACCAATCAAAGATGTGGGTGACGGGGCCTTGAACGGCACGCCGCACAAGATTTGGCAGGGCAGGCTCCCCGTCTGAAATCACGGTCACTTTGCTCTGACCGTCCCAGCCTTGCGCGATCAGGTCATGTCGGAGTTGCTTTGCAGGAGATTTGGCGGCTTGCTGCACAAGACCGAAGCGTCGGCTCATGTTGGCATTTTCCACCTTACCGACCACAACATCCAGGTGCCGCTTCTGGTATTCCGGACGACATCTAATATGTGCACCGTCCAGGAAAACGGTCAATGTAGATGATTTGGTGCTCGCGTTATTGTTCCCATACCCTTCGTCGGCAACGTCAAGCTTCTCAGAAATGCGTCCCAAGCGATTTCGGACTGTCGTGTTTGACTGAGGCGCGCACGGCAAGAACATTTCGAGCAACCGGGCTGCCTCTCAAAACGAATGACGCGACCCCAACTCCGCCTGAAGGCGCAGTAGTTCGGGTGTCGCGCGATCCGGAAACAGCGCGTTGAATGGCAAAAGAAGAGCGACTTTCGCGGCGACCGCGTCTGATTTGCAGGCACACTGTCGTAGCCGCGGCGCCTTCACCCGAAAACGGCCATACAAAGTGTCGAGTGTGCGACCTCGATCGTCATGGACCCCACAACGCTTTCCGCAGTCGTCGCAAATTCGGCTTGCCGCCAGCGCTTCATCGATCTGGCTTTGAAGGATCGCCTCCTGCAATCGCCCCAACAAATTCTTGGCTTCGACAATGCGCAAACCCAAGCACTCTGGTTCTAGGTTGTCAGGTGCACAGCAAAGACGACCGATATTGCGCCTCTGTGTTTCTCCATCTTCAAATGTTGTTTCGACAACAATGCGCACATCCATGGTAGGCCCCGCCTCGCTCCAAAAGCCTTACCCTAACACGGCGTCCACCAAGTTTTGCCCACTCCCTCGACTATTCAAACCGTCTCTTCCTTGCCATACCCGACGATGACGGCCTCGCCCGACATCGCTTCGGTCACGCCTGTGTTGGTGCCAAGTTCTTCTAGCGTATCACGGAAGGTGTCGAGCGCGCGGATCATGACCGGACCGGCTGCAGCGATCGCCTGCGCGTTTTGCCATTCACCGATGAGGCAATAGTTTCGATCGCCGGTACTGACGATCGAGATTTTCTTGAGACCTTCCATCGCTTTGGGGTCGACCTGCCAGTTCCTGTCGATGAAATCCTTTTCGCGTCCCTCTTTCACCCGCATCCGAACGACATTGTAAGCTGTCATGGTTGTCTCCTTGTTTTTCTGTCCGTCGTAGAACTTGCAGCGACCGGATTTTCCCAGGTAAGTCCCACCACCCGCAAACCGGCGGGTGATCAGGCACGCCGGACCTGACCTCCAGTCAAGTCTTTCGGTTCAATGCAGAGCGGAGCGTCACAGCACCGACAATCAGCAAAACCAAGACCCAGAACCACCATGCGGCATCCCAAGCGCCAAGTCCGATGGCCAGAAAAATGACACCGAACACAAAACTAAAGAGCCACTTTGAACGGTATTTAGGCGTCTGAAGCCTTATGACGGCACATACGAGTGCGAAGGCACCAATTCCCACGAAAAAGACGCCCCCGCTGTCCCACCAACTGGACGACCCAGGCCATCCGATGTTCGCGAAAAAAAGCACCACGGCACCCCAAATGAAGGCCGCGCCCCACCAGATGCCGTCTATCCGGTCCATGTGCATCCATTCGAAGTCGCCGTTCTTGATGTTTCGATCGCTTGACATTTCTGAACCCTCTGTGCGGATGAAGTCCGCAAGCATGCCCAGTCATAACTGAGGACCGCTGGGCCGGATTGATCTTCGTCAATGGTGCGGTCATGCGTGGGTTTAATCTGGCAACAGGCCGCGAACGCGCGATTTCACCACAAGCGAAAGGAAAAGTGGACTGATATCGCGCCTCTGAATATTCCCATCTTCAAATGTCGTTTCGACAGTGATCCCTACCTTCATGGCCGGCCTCGTCTTGTTCCCAAAACATTACCTTATCTCAACGACCACCAAGTATTGCCCCCTCCCCCTTTAACT
>NZ_JBVCWP010000386.1:0-3221 GCF_057460485.1 Boseongicola sp. | reverse complement strand
GGTTCATTGGCGCGCAACAGCCCGCTCAGATCAAGGCTTAGCACATCATTGGCGCGCCGGTTGCGGTATCCGAAAGACAGCCTGTTGTCGAACAGCTCGGCACTGTCCCCGCCACTGGGGCTCAGGTTGTAATTATCCGTCGCGCTGAATGTGGAACTAAGCCCGAAGGTTAGCACAGGGCCACCCTCCTCCGGGCTGCTGGCCTGCTGCGCAAGCGTCAGCCCCGCACCCAGGCAGAGCACAGTCAGGCACCCGGAGCCAATCAGGGCATGCGCGCGTATCACAACCCGTCCTTATTCGAACAGACGGCGCTCGGGCACAACGATCACGTCCCCCGGAGCCAGTACCGTCGTGCCACTGATGCTGTCGCTTCCGCCCATCGTGCGATAGTTGAATCGATAGACGGTTTCATCTCCACCCGCAGGGTCGACGCGGCGCAGTTGGATGCGTTTCTCGGCGGCAAAGCGGGACAGCCCACCCGCCTCGGCCAGAAACTGGATCAGCGTGGTGCCCGGCAGGATCTCCTTGCGACCGGGGTTATTGACCTCACCCAGAATATAGACATTCATCAGGTCAGGCTCATCCGGAACGCGCAAACTCTTCGGGGCAAGGGCGGCCACCGACACCAGAACAGTCGGCTCAACCGCAAAGTTCGAGGCCATTTCCTTTGACAGGGTGCTGGCAACGGTATCGACACTGCGCCCGCCGGCCTTGACCGTGCCCGCCATCGGGAAGCTGATAGACCCATCGGGCAAAACAAGAACACTGCGATTGAGGCCCGGATCTTCGAGAACCTCGACCTGCAGAGTATCTCCCGGCTTGATGCGGTAGACATCCTGCGCCATGGAAACGCTGGCAGATCCAATCAGGAAAAGGATCGCTGTTAAAAATCTGATCATCCTGTGCCTCTGTCCCATTTTCATTTTGTGTGGAATTTATGCTATTTAGCGGCTCAGAAAAATACGTAAAGTTAAGAAAACTCGGCGCTGCGGCAGATTTGTAGCGCTTTGAAGGTATTTTCTCGTCAGCCTCCCATATCTGTCTTATTCGACAGAGGCAGACAATCGGTCAATTTCACCTTTGACTTCGTCCATGAATGCGAGTTCCGGACCGTTTTCTGCGACCTCAACCACCTTGCGGAACTGCGCCAGGGCATCGGCATCGCGCTTGAGTGCGACATAGGTGCGCGCCAGATGGTACTGCACTGTCGGGTCGGCAGGCAGACTGGCCGCCGCCGGTTCCAGCGCAGCAAGCGCGGTATCCAGATCTCCGCGGCGGAAGGCGATCCAGCCATAGGTATCCTGAAAGGCCGGAACGTCACGGTCGCGCAGACGCCGTGCGATCTCATGCGCCCGCGTGAGGCTGTCGGCATCCTCACTCCCCGTCGCCAGCAGGCTTGCCAGATTGTTGGCAATGATCAGATTGTTGCTGTCAGCGGCATAGAGCCGCTCATAAATGTCAATCGCGCCCTGAATATCACCTTCGCGCTCAAGAACGCCAGCCAGAGCCCAGTTGAGTCTCAGGTTGTCAGGATTGGCCTCAAGCCCGTCCAGAAGGGCCTGCCGGGCCGTCGCCACGTCTTCCTGTAGGGCATGGATATTATAAAGAGCGAGCCAGAAGCGCTGATCCTGCGGGTTCTCTGTTGCCAGGTCACGAAAGGTCGTCTCGGCCGCTTCAATGTCGCCGCCTGCCACCTGCACCGAGGCCACAAGGAAACGCGCGTCGGGGTCTCCGGGGTTTGCGTCCAGTATCTCACGCGCATATTGCAATGCCGCATCCAAATTGCCCTGAGCCAAGTGGGTCCGCACGATCAACGCTGCCGCACCCATACCGGACGCGCCTTCGCCTGCAAGCGTGTCAAGAAAGCCCATCAACTCATCTTCACGGTCTTGCGCCGCCAGCTGGCGCGCCGTCAGGTCATTGGCGACCCGCTGTGCATTGGCACCATCCTCGCGCCTCAGGGTCTCGATGACCTGCGTCAGACGCGGCCAATCCCGGTCACGTACGTAGATATCGCCAAGTCCTCTCAGCATGGCGATATGGTTTGGGGACAGGCGCAGGGCATTGATCAACACGGTTTCTGCCGTTCGCAGATCGCCCTGCGAAATCAGGTGGCTCGCATAGCGCAGCGACTCTTCCGGCGCGTTTCTGGAGGCATCAACAGCACGGCTCAGCATGTCCGCCATCAGATCACGATTGCCCGCACGTTCATGGGCATGCGCCATGAGGCTCATTGCATCGGCATCGTTCGGGGCCTGCCCCAGTGCCGCGCGCAAGGTGACGATGGCCTCGTCGGCACGATCGCTCTCGATCAGCCAGCCGGCCCGCATTTTCATCGCGTCGACCTGGTTTTTGTCCTCTTCCAGAACTTGCTCGACCAGGGCCCTGGCTCCGACCTGATTGTCGGTCACTTCAAGCATCCGTGCAAGCATGACCATGATGCTGCGCCGCTCATCGGATGGCTCCATCGCGTCAATCAGCTCTTCCATCTCGGCGATGGCCGCGTCACGCTCGCCCAGATCAAAGCGAAACCCGGCCCGCAGCGCGATCAACCGTTCCCGTTCAGGTGGATCACTTGCAATGATCCGGTCCAGCTCGACCTTGGCGGTTTCAAGGCTGCGCACCTCGGACAGGAAGCGGATATAGGTGATGATGTCATCGGGATCACGCAGCTCCTGATCCGCGCGGTTTTTGAGGAATGCCTCGGCCGTATCGACATCCCCCTGGGAGATATACCAGCGCACCAAGGTCGCCGGTATGCTCGGATCTTCGGGAAACCGGGTGATCATCTCTTCGAGCTGCGACCGGATTTCGCGTGTTTCGCCCAGCTGATTGAGAACGCCGAGACGAATTGTATAAAGCTCCTGATAGTCGGGCTCTTCGGCAAGGGCGGCATCAATGGCAGAGAGGGCCGCAGTCCAGTTCTGGGCACGCATCAGATCGGTGATGATGACCTGCCGGGCGATCATCAGGTCGGGATCCTCGACAACAAGCGCCTGCGCTTTCGTCACCGCCGCGCGCTCCGCCGTGGCATCCTTGGCCACAACTGCATCGCGATAGCTCACCATGGCGTTGACCGCCTGCACCAGACGGTCAACGGGGTCCAGCTCCGCCGCAGCGCGTCCATGACGGCGCGCCTCATCCCAGTTGTTCTCCCGCAGCGCCAATTCAGCAAGGGCCCGCTGTCCGGCCAGGCTGTCGGGATATTGCTCCACCAGCCG